>JBARSW010000307.1:0-4256 GCA_049644925.1 Chitinophagaceae bacterium
GGAGAATAATTAGTTGGTTGCTCCTGTTTGTTTTTGTCTTTTGTTTTTCCTTTATTTTTTTTCTGTGCCTGAACTTCAAAAACCAGGGAAATAATAACAAGCAGCGCAAAGATTTTTTTCATATTTAACTATGAATTGATTTACTGCAAGTTTGCAATAAAAAACCACAAACGCAAGGGCATTTGTGGTTTATATAAATCAGGTTTTCTTTATGCAACGCCTTTCATCTTTTTTATTGCTGCTGTAAATTTGGGAACCACTTCAAATGCATCTCCGATAATTCCATAGTCTGCGGCTTTAAAGAAAGGTGCCTCCGGGTCTTTATTAATAACCACAATTACTTTGCTTCTGTTTACACCGGCCAGGTGCTGTATAGCACCGGAGATGCCGATAGCAATGTATAGGTCAGGTGCAATGGCGATGCCTGTTTGTCCAACATGTTCATTGTGCGGACGCCAATGTGCATCAGCAACAGGGCGGCTGCAGGCAGTGGCGGCATGCAGTGTTTTGGCAAGGTCTTCTACCATGCCCCAGTTTTCCGGTCCTTTCAATCCACGGCCGGCACTTACCACAATTTCTGCTTCTGACAATAATATTTCACCACTTACTTTGGTTACATTAGTCACTTTTATTTTTCCAGCATCTACTGTTGAGGTTGATACAACAACTTCAGCAATTCCTTCCCCGGCAATAATTTGGTAGGCATTCGGGTTAAGGGCAATAATTTTAATTTCAGTGCTGACAGTTATGTTGGCAAATGCTTTTCCTGAAAAAACGTTTTTTCTCACTACAAAACCATTACTGGTTTCGGGCAGTGACACTGCACCGGCAATCAAACCAGCTTTCAACCGGACAGAAAGCCGGGGGGCAATTGCTTTTCCACTGAGGTTATTTGAGAATACAATCACATTTGCACCGCTTGTTTCAGCAACCTGTGCAATGACTTTTGTAAATACCTGCGCATCCAGGTGATTCAGGTTTTCATTAGTAACATGATGAATTTTTTTCACGCCATATTTTCCCAGCGTCGAAAGGTCTTCACTTACAGCACCCAAAACAATGCCTTCGGCAACAGTGCCGAGTTGTTCAGCTACTTTGGCACCATAACTCAATGCCTCAAGTGAGGCTTTTTTTATATGACCTTCGGCGGTATCTATGAATATTAAAACTGACATATAATGGATAATTTAATAATGGATAATTGATAATTAATTTTTAATCCGGGATAGAGATTAACTATCCTTACTGCAAAAGCAAAACTTTTTGTTTTTAATACATTTTCCCTGGCCATAAGAAAATTAATAGTTTGATGAATAATAAATTAAAAAATTATCAATTATCCATTAAATAGCTTTTGCTTCTTCGTGTAAAAGCCGAACCAGTTCTTCTACATTTTCTGCATCTACCAGTTTAACTCCTGACTTTACTGGTGGTAAGCCAAATCCATTTATTGAAGTCAACATTTCTGCCGCCACAGGCTCTGCAACTTTTAATGGTTTTGTCCTGGCTGCCATGATGCCTCTCATGTTTGGTATTCTGGCTTCTGCCATTCCTTTCTGTGCACTTACAACAACGGGCAATTCAACTTCAGCTATTTCTTCTCCTCCTTCAATTTCCCGGGTGATGGTTGCCTTATTTCCGGCCAATTCAAACTTTGTGGCAAACGATATATATGGTTGATCGAGTAATTCAGCAACCATTCCGCCGATTGATGAACCATTGTAATCAATCGTTTCTTTTCCGGTTAGTATGAGGTCGTAACTGCCTTGTTTTGCAACTTCTGCAATCTGCGATGCGATATAAAAACTATCGGTACTTTCGGCATTTACCCGAATGGCTTCATCGCCACCTAGAGCAAGTGCCTTACGGATGATTGGGTCGGTATCTGCTCCGGCTACAGTTACCAGGTGAATGGTACTGGAGGTATCTGCTTCTTTAAGTTCAATGGCTTTTACAAGAGCATACCACTCGTCGTAAGGGTTAATGATCCACTGTACACCGTTTACATCGAATTTCGTGTTGTTATCGGTGAAAGCTATTTTTGCCGTAGTATCCGGCGTTTTGCTGATACAAACTAATATTTTCATAATAGAATCGTTAAAAAGATAGTTGTTTATGCAACTAAAGCAAAGATAGGGAAGACAGATAAGAATTAATAAATAGTCATAATAATTTTTAAAGTGGACAGGATTTCAAAATTAAAAGAGTTTTTGGCGACCAGCCCGGAGGATAGTTTTTTACAACATGCCCTTGCTTTGGAATATATTAAGCTGGGTGATGATGAAAAGGCAAAGCATTTGTTTGAAGAACTTTTGAAAAGGGAACCCAGTTATATCGGAAGTTATTATCACCTGGCAAAACTTTTAGAAAGGAATGATAAAACGGAAGAAGCAATCAGGGTTTACGAAATAGGAATGGCTGAATCAAAAAAAGCCGGGGATAATCATGCATTGGGGGAGTTGAGAGGGGCATATGAAGAACTGACGTTTTAAAGCTTCAATACCCAGGATTTGCCAATAATTCCCTATTTTTGGTAATTAATAGGAGGTGGGTTCAGTTTGAAAATATGGAAGTTCATTTCAGAAATATTTACCTGGAAAGGTTATACAGGGGTTTACATAATCCAGGTAAGCCAAAGTTTGATGATAAAGTAATCAGAGTTTTCAGATTGCGAATTAAACTTTTTTTGAGCCTTGATAACACCAATCAATTAAAACAATTTAAGGGGTTGAACTTTGAGGCACTTAAAGGGGATAAAAAAGGGTTGTATTCATTAAGGATTGATTTAAAATATCGTCTTGAATTCAGCATTGATAAAAATATTATTACGTTTAAAGAAATAATCCTTGTTGAAAATTTGTCAAATCATTATAAATAAACACATGAAAGTAAATAAAACGTTTGGCGTAAATGGAAAAGAAGTATTTTCCGATGCACTTCTTCACCCAGGTGAATTATTGGGAGAAGAACTGGAAGCAAGAGATATTTCACAAAAAGAATTTGCTGAAGCGATTGGTCTTCGCCCTTCTCATCTTAATGAACTTATTAAAGGTAAAAGGAATGTATCTGCTCTTCTTGCATTGCGTATTGAAAAAGAATTAAAAATAGAAGCTGATATATGGATGCGTTTGCAAATCCAGTATGACCTGGAAATTGCCAGAAAACAATTAAAAGTGGCCTGAAGAATCCATGGACTTACTCCAATCGTTTAAAAATAATTCTTTATTGTTGCATCTTTTCACTCCAAAAGATAAGCTGATACTTGCTGTAAGTGGCGGTGCAGATTCTGTTGTATTATGTGAGCTATGCAAACAGGCTGGTTATGATTTCAGCATTGCCCATTGTAACTTTCAATTGCGGCGAGAAGAAAGTGAGAGAGATGAAGAATTTGTAAAAGGGCTGGGAGTGAAGTATAGCGTGGAGGTTATAGTTAAAAAATTTGAAACAGCGCAATATGCATCTGAAAGTAAAATTTCCATCCAGGAAGCTGCAAGAGCATTAAGGTATGAGTGGTTTGATGAATTAGTGGATAGCTTTCGATCAGAATCGGGTACTCATCATTCACCCTTCACTATTCACCTTCTCACCGCTCATCATGCCGATGATAATAATGAAACCCTATTGATGAATTTTTTCAGAGGGACAGGTTTGCATGGTTTGACAGGAATCCCTGTTTCTTATGGGAATATCAAAAGACCGATGCTTTCATTTTATAAAGAAGAGATATTACTGTTTGCCAAAGAAAATAACCTGGAATTTGTAGAAGATTCATCGAACCTGTCTTCAAAATATACCAGGAATTTTTTCAGAAATGAGCTGATACCGGCCATCAGTAAAGTTTATCCTAAGGTTAATGAAAACCTGCAGGATAATATAAGCCGGTTTAAAGAAATTGAAAAATTATACCTGTTTTCAGTAGGAGAATTAAAGAAGAAACTTTGTAAACAAAAAGGCAGCGAGATACATATTCCGGTTAAACAACTGATGAATTTTAATAACAGGGCATTGATCTATGAAATAATCAGCGAATATGGGTTTAATGAAAAACAAGTGGATGAGTTGATAAAATTGGCTGCCAGTGATTCGGGAAAATATATTGAATCACCAGTTTTTCAATATCGAATTATTAAACATCGTCATTGGTTTATCATCAGTCCGGTTCAGTCTTCCGGGTCCGAAAATATAATTATAGAAGAGGGGAATAGGGAAATACTGTTTTCTGCAGGAGAACTTAGTATTAAAACAACCTCAAACCT
>JBARSW010000308.1:0-4948 GCA_049644925.1 Chitinophagaceae bacterium
GGATCATGCATTATCAATGAGTAATAGTATGGTAGATTCTATAAAAAAAAATGAATTAACAAAGGAAGAAGCAATAAAATACTTACAGCGTAAAGACCTGCAATTGATAGAAAAGGAGAAAGGATGGCATCTTGCCACTTACGGGGAGCATCCGCTGGGCTGGTTGAACGTTTTGTCTAACCGGATTAATAATTATTACCCCAAAGAATTGAGGATTTTAAAGGATATTTAAACGATAAAAAAGCCAAAAAAACCACATCTTTGCAGTCAAATCTTGTCATTATGATGAAGACTTTTTTTTCAACTATTCTAATTTTTTTATCAGCACAATTTATTTCTGCGCAAAACCGTACACTGCTGATTAAAAACAGCGATAAAGGATCTTACCTTGAACATAAAATTGTGGCTAAGGAAAGTTTTTATTCAGTGGGTCGTCTTTACAATGTTCATCCAAAGTTTATTGCATCTTTCAATAAATTGGATATGAATAAGGGGCTTTCTATTGATCAGAAACTCAATATCCCGTTAACTGATACAAATTTTACCCAAACCGGAAATACTGGAACACCCGTTTATTATAAAACTGCTGAGAAAGAAGGATTGATGAAAGTTAGTAAAGCAAATAATAATGTTTTGCTTACAAATTTAAGAGGTTGGAATAATCTTTCTTCAGACGAAGTGAAGGAAGGCACTAAGTTGATAGTTGGTTTTTTAAAAAGTAAAGAAATGCCATCCATTACTCTTACACCAACAATTAACAAAGTGGAGCCAGATGTGAAAGTAGAAGAAAAACCACCGGTTGTTGAACCTAAAGTGGAAGAAAAACCTGTAGTTAAAACTGAGGAGAAGCCAATTGTAGTGACCACGCCTTTGCCGACAACAAAACCAATTGACAGGATTACAACTACTGACCAGGGCTTTTTTAAATCTCATTTTGAGCAACAAGTAAAAACTTCGCCAATTACCAAAGATGAAACTGTTACTGCCGGAATTTTCAAAACGATCAGTGGGTGGCAGGATGCGAAATACTATTTACTGATTGATAAAGTATCGCCAGGTACAATAGTTAAAATAATTAACCCCGGCAACAATAAAGCAGTGTATGCAAAGGTATTGGGTGAAATGAGTGGTATTCGTCAGAATGAGGGATTAAACATCCGGGTTAGTAATGCCACCGCTTCGGTACTGGAAATTAAAGAACAGGATAAATTTATTTTAAAGTTGAATTATTAATTGCAGGCTATGTAAAATGATAGCCTCGTAAAAAATCTTCTACATTCATTTTTTTCTTTCCTTCCAGTTGTAATTCTTTTACAAGCAGGTAGCCGTTTGTACAGGCAATCTTTAAAAACGTTTTTCCATCTGTTTTAAATTCACCAGAAGGTAATTCTGGTACTATTAATTCTATTACGCTTCTGAATATTTTCAGCATTTTTCCATTAAGAGAAGTAAATGCACCGGGAAAAGGAGAGAGACCCCTTACCAGGTTATGAACTTCTTCCACTGTTTTAGTAAAATCAATTTTACAGGTTTCGGTAAAAATTTTTGGCGCATGATTTATCTGACGGTCTCCATCTGATAAATCATGTTGTGGAACTTCATGAAATATTCCGGCTGCTAAACCTTTTACTGTTTCAACCAATATTCTGGCTCCTATTTCCTTCATCTTATCATGCACTTCACCGGCGGAATCATTTTCACCAATTGGAAAACTTTCCTGTAATAAAATATCACCGGTATCAATTTCATGTTTTAGTTTGAAAGTGGTAACACCAGTTTCTTTTTCACCATTAATAACTGCCCAGTTAATAGGTGCAGCCCCACGATATTGTGGCAATAACGACCCGTGAAGATTTATGGTACCTAACCGTGGCATATTCCAAACAATTTCCGGCAACATGCGGAAAGCGACTACAATTTGCAAATCAGCGTTTAGTGTTTTTAATTCAGTTAAAAATTCCTCATCCTTTAATTTTTGGGGTTGCAGAACTTTTAAATGGTGTTCCACAGCGTATTTCTTTACAGCACTTTGCTGTAGCTGCATGCTTCTGCCGGCAGGTTTATCAGGAGCAGTAATAACGCCAACTATATTAAAACCTGCTTTCACTAATGCATCTAATGAGGCAACAGCAAATTCAGGAGTGCCCATAAATACAATTCTTAAAGCAACAAGTGCAAGGTCAAAAGTATTTGGCCCGGTATCTTTTTGTTTGATCTGTTGTTCTATCATTGCAGCGAAGGTATTGCAAAGAAGCAAAACAGCGGCGTGGGCTGCTTAGATATACAAGGAAAAATAATGTTCAATTTTTTACCTTCTATAACTTTAATATCAGAGGCAACTATCTTTTCGCCAGGTTAAAGTTACCCTGCATCCACCATTTAATGCAAGTAAAACATTCCATTTATAGGATAGTGGTGTATGTGCCCCAAGCACTTTAGCCTTTGCAAAACTGATAGCTGCATTTTTGTTAATTTCAAAAAAAGGTAACTGGTCCGATGCCAAAGTCCGGTTCTCCGAAGGTATTAATGAATGATTTTGTACCCACAATTTCGCTTCCTGGTTCGAATTTATTATGGGTATGCTTATTTCTTTCCACCAGCTTACTTTTCGTCCATTGGTCTCTCCTAATTTAAAAACAAACTCCACTTTGTCCCTGTCAACAACATCAAATTCTACTAAAAAGGCTATCTCATCACAATCGTCACCGGTTATTAATGTGCCGTTAGAATTTGGAGGTGGAGTAGGAAAAGGGTAGAATAATCCGGCATATTGTTTATCTGTCGGAGAAAAATCCATGTTCCATGGAATACTGTCGCCGGTTGTAGTTAATTCTTTTGGAACAGGGTATTGCATGATGGATTTACTGTCGAATAAAGAATAGTTGGTGGAAGTATATGAATATTTATTAAAGATATTTTGATCCACCTGCTCCCTGTTCCAATTATTGGGTGCTGTTGCATAAAGGTCATACACTTTTTCTTTATCCCACGGAATGGCAGTACCAAAGGTTTGGTGTTCGTGTACAAAACCAAGGGCATGCCCAAATTCATGTAATATTACCTGCCTGATAAAGGGTGACCCTGCTGGCAGACTTGTAAGCCAACCAAAATTCATAGTGGTTTGCGTAACAGGTGCAAGCAGTGCATCCCGGCCTATCATAGAATAGGAACCGGCACCTTCTTTAAAGCCAACCCTAATTTTTCCGTCGGCCAAATTTGTTACAAATTCAATTTTTATATTGGCATACAATTCCCATTCTTTTGCATATTGTTTTACAAGGTCGATAAGGTAGATGCTGCCACCTATAATATCAAAACTCACCGTTATAGTTTCTCCCGGCTCCCACATTTTTTCTGTATAAGTGGCCAGAGACTGACGGATAAAGGCAAAGGGTGAAACAGTTCCGTCTGCATTTATTTTATATTGCGTAAGATAGTTTGTGGGAATACGGGCTGGCAAAGGCCGGCTGTTTATTGGTAGAAAATCGATACAAGTGGCAAGTTGATTTAAACCGAAGTCTTTTGTTTTAACAGGTACTATGTCCTTTTTACGAGTAGGATTAAAAACAAGAAGTGAATCATTCTTGGTGGCGGGATTGTTATTCAATTCCTGTTTTCTCATAGTCCATCTGCCCCGCTGCGTAAATTTTGAATTGCCGTCTGCATCTTTCAGCCTTTGCCAGTAGCCACTTATTGTGTTGCTATCTTTTTTTATATCTCCACCGCAGGCATATTGCTGCACATCATTTACGTATTTATAAACGATCTTGACATTATCCTCTTTCACCGAATAAGTGCCTTCTGCCAGAATTTTATTATTCTGGTTAACAACGTTCATTTTTCCTCCTGGCAAAAATTCGAACGAAAAGTAATAAGGATTATCTTTCTCATTGTTGCCATAAGTGCCTGACCATCTTCCTTCTAATGTGAAATTATTGAGTTGAGCAAACAATGTATTGCTAAAAAAAGTAAGGCAGAGACAGAAAATCATTTTTCTCATATCTTTTTTTTTCATCAAACCAGTTACAATATTACTATTCATAGTTTGAAATAATATTGTTTAGAAAGAAAGTATCATTTTTATTATCGCTGAATTCTCCTTTGTACCTGCTAAAGGTGAAAATATTGTAATGGGCTGCTGTTAAGAAAACATCTGGCAAATCGGCAATTGTTTTGCCATTATCAATTACAACTAATCCGTTTCCTTTTCTTTGTATTTGCAAATTATGGTTGTTTTTATCTTTATAAAAATCAGGTAACACCATCCGCTTGTTGAATTTCAACGATTCTCTTTTATCATAGGAATAGATGGTAAGTGTACCTCCTCCATTCCAATAAGGGTCGAACCAAAGGATAACCCGGTTAAAGTTGCCGACATATCCATTATATAAACTCCAGAACATTTCTTGGTTATCATCCAGCCGGTATCGTTCGCCAATATTATCATAATCAATATCGCCAAGCGTAACCGTAAAAGAACCGCTGTTATAAGCGATGTCATCATTCCACTTTAAATCAAAAGATAAATTGAATTTGTCCTTTATTTCTTTGTTATACTGGCGGGGATACCAATAGCCGTCTTTAGTAATAGAAAGCCATTTACTGCCCTTGTTTGATTGTACGAATGCATTTTTCATTCCGAGCCATCCGGCAGGGAATTGTCCATCTGAAATATTATCAAAGCGGAAGTTTACTGACCCTTTATCTTCCTGTTTGGTAGTAGTTACCAGTTTTATGGATGTTGCAGATGAATTCAGGTTAGTGATGCTGCCCGGTTTTTTGGCAGGCTCACCCACCATTTTTGCCAACACATCCAAGTTGAACTGGCTGAAAAATAAATCCATGAAATTCTTTTTGGGCAAATCTTCATCTTGTCTTCTTACATAAAATGCAATACACTGTGGTTCATCCTTCGGTTTTGTTTTGTCAAAGAAATCCAGGTTGTCAA
>JBARSW010000309.1:0-1992 GCA_049644925.1 Chitinophagaceae bacterium
TCCCTCTTTTATTGATGCTGAAATATGGTTTTCATTCACATACTCTTCTTTGTTATACTCCGTATGTGAATATGATTCAATCTTGTATTTAATTTCGTTGGCTCCACCCAAAAAAGAAAAATGCCATCCACCTCTACTAATAGATTTATAAACATCACGGTTATTACGTAAGCCTTGCGGGGTTATTTCTTTAAACTGTTTTGCTGAAGAAACAATAGTTCCCTGCCACCACCTGCTTTGCTTCCCAATACTCTGGCAATTAAAAAAATAATAATGGAAAAGGAGTGAAAAAGTCATCGGTTCTTCTGGTAATTTCAATTTTTTCAAGATATGCGGATCGGGTATTTCATCAAGGTCACTAATTATAACCATGTCGCCATCACTCATATAAGTAGCGGCTCCGATAAGTGCATTTCTTTGTTCACTTTCAAATTTCCAGGCTGTACTTTCAGGGTTATATTTTGTATCTTTTTCAAATACCTGACCTTCTGTTGATTGTTTTACAGGTATATAGATGATTTTATGATGCCACTCTTTAAACTTTTCTTTGGCTGCTTCATAATTATAAGGTTTGTTTTTGCCATTAAAAGTGACATTGCTTTCGGCAATAACAAAATAATCTACAAAGTCATTCAGAAAACGAAGCCTGAATTCAAGCAGTTCAACCTCATTGAAAAAAGTAAAACAATCAAAAACTTTCATAATTTTTTTACCTATAATTTCTTATGACTTCCATCACAAAACGGTGGTGTCTTTGTTTGTTTACACTGGCAAAACCACACTTCTTCCGTTTTGTCAAAAGTTACTTTCACACTTCTGAAAGGCATGCCTTCAACTTTTTTGTGCGAACTGTCACAAAAAGGCTCTTTTTCAGTAAGACCACAACTGCACCAGGAATAAATTTTTCCGGGTTCTACATTAATACCTGCCGGTTCTTTTTGGGCAATTCGGGGAAGTCCTTTATTGGGTATTGTTTCCATATTGATTATTTATTGGCAATGAATTTATACAGGTTAAAATTACCATTTGGGAAAACAGCTTCAATTTCTTTTTTCAGTGCAGCTTTGTCAACACCATTCATCCTTTTTTGCTCTATCAGGTAATAAGCTCTTTCTGCAAGCAACCAGAAAGTTTTATCTGAATGTTGTGCCTGTCGAAGTTGTTGAATAATTATATCCAGTAATTCCTGGATGCCCTCTTTTTTTGAAGCGATCGTTTTTACAACCGGCACTTCTGTATAATGTTGTCTGAATGCGGGAGCAAGCATTTGTCGCAGGTTTTTTACAAACAGGTCAGCATCCGGTCTGTCGGCTTTGTTTACAACAAATACATCAGCTATTTCCATTAATCCAGCTTTCATCGTTTGCACTTCATCACCTGCTTCGGGAACTACAACCACAACGGTAACATCTGCAAGTCCGGCTATTTCAATTTCACTTTGACCAACCCCCACCGTTTCTACAATAATATGATCAAAGTTGGAGGTTTTTATCAGTTCAACGATCTCAATAATTTTTGGGTGAAGTCCGCCCATAGAACCCCTTGATGCAAGAGAACGTATAAAAACATTGGGATGGGTGTACCAATCACTCATTCTGATCCGGTCGCCCAATAAAGCACCAAGATTGAAAGGCGAAGATGGATCTACGCACAACACGGCCACTTTTTTACCCTGGTTAGCCAGCAAGCCTATTAGTGAATCAACCAAAGTGCTTTTTCCGGCACCGGGAGGGCCGGTAATACCTATGATTTTTGTTTTCCCGGCTGGTAAGGTTTGTAAAAATGTTTCATATCCCGGGTATTCATTTTCCACCAGCGAAATTCCACGGGCAATGGATTTTATGTCACCCTGTTGAATATTTTTCAATAAATGCTGCCACATGAGATACAAGGAAATTTAGTTTACAAATGTATGCCTAACAAAGTTCAGAAAGATTGCCGGAGGCAAGGCGGGATAAACTTTTGTGTTTTTGGTTTATTTGAACGTAAGGA
>JBARSW010000310.1:0-7968 GCA_049644925.1 Chitinophagaceae bacterium
ATTTCAAAAATGGACAAACCGTCGTTAGTTATTTAATAACATATTTATATAATAGTTGACTTTCTCAACTCAATATTTTCAGTATTAACTGAACCGGAAATTTTACCACTCACAAAATCACTGATCAACTCACCAATAGTGGAAGTGAAATAAAAATTAACCGGGTCAATATCTTTTGTAACAAATGAATTCAATAAAGTCCAGTTTACAGCATCACGAACCAGCTGAGCTTCTTCTTTCAAGTCTAAATAATCCAACAACATAGCGGCGGAAAGAATTGAACCTGTAGGATTTGCAATGTCTTTTCCGGCAGCCTGTGGATAGGAGCCATGAATCGGCTCAAATAATGCGGCGCCTTTTCCAATTGATGCAGAAGGTAATAAACCAAGTGAACCACTTATTACACTGGCTTCATCACTAATAATATCACCAAACATATTTTCAGTCAGGATAACATCAAACTGTTTCGGATTTACTATGATCTGCATGGATGCATTATCTACGAACATATAATCTACAGCCACATCATTATATTGAAATGCCATTTCCTGTACTACTTTCCTCCAGAGCCTGGATGTTTCCAGCACATTAGCTTTATCAACAAGGGTTAGTTTCTTTTTTCTTTTTTGTGCATGCTGAAAGGCGAGATGGGCAATGCGTTCTATTTCTTCACGGCTATACGTACAATCATCAGTTGCCAGGTTTCCATCTGCAGAAGTTTCTTTTTTACCGAAATAAATCCCACCTGTCAATTCACGGTAAATAATAAAATCGACCCCTTCGATATTCTTACTCTTCAATGGTGAAAGATGAAATAAAGAGGAGTAAGTATTTACTGGCCGGATATTGGCAAAGAGTTGTAATGATTTGCGCAACTTCAATAATCCTTGTTCTGGTCTCACTTTTGCGGTGGGGTCATTATCATACTTTGGATGTCCAATTGCTCCGAATAAAATTGCATCACTATGCAGGCATATTTCTATTGTTTTATCTGGTAAAGGATTCCCGGTTTTATCTATAGCATCAGCACCCATCAGGCAATAGTTGTATTCAAATTCGTGATTGAATGATTCTGCTATTGCATTCAATACACGGATGGATTGCCTGGTTACTTCAGGACCAATGCCATCACCTTCTATAACTGCTATTTTCTTTTTCATAGTGTGGTTTATACTCTTTGGGTTTCGAATTGTTGTATATCTTCTTTTATGCTTATTAAATAGTCTATATCGTCATACCCATTCAGCAAACAAGTTTTTTTGTAACTATTTATCTCAAAATGCTCCTGTTCTCCTGTTGGATTAATGGTAATGATTTGTTTTTCTAAGTCAACTGTTAACTCAGTATTATTATTATCTTGTTTAAATATTTTTTGCAGAAAGGCATCACTCACCTGTACCGGCAAAACCCCGTTATTAAGTGCATTGTTCTTAAATATGTCAGCAAAGAAACTGGATACCACTACCCGGAAACCATAATCAAGTAATGACCATGCAGCATGTTCTCTTGAGGAACCGCAACCAAAATTTTTTCCGGCTACTAATATTTCTCCACCAAACTGAGACATATTTAAAGGGAAGTCGGCTCTTGTTTTTGATTCCTGATCATTTTCATACCGCCAATCCCGGAAAAGATTTTTACCAAAACCATCTTTAGTGGTTGCCTTTAAGTAACGAGCAGGAATGATCTGGTCGGTATCGATATTTTCGATATTGATTGGAACAAAACGGGATAATATAGTCTTTAATGCTTTCATTTTATTCGATTGGCTTAGGGTTTTGAGTTTGGAGCTGCAAGACTCTAACTCGAAACTCATAACTGAAAATTCGGAACTTTCTTAATTTAATAGTTCTCTTACATCTGTTACAAAACCTGTGATAGCTGCTGCAGCCGCTGTTAACGGACTAGCTAATAATGTTCTTGCTCCTGCACCTTGTCTTCCTTCAAAATTTCTGTTACTGGTGCTGATACAATATTTGCCTGCCGGAATTTTATCGTCATTCATGCCTAGGCAGGCAGAACAACCCGGTTGTCTTAAAATGAAACCAGCTTCTTCAAAAATTTTATCAATACCTTCTTTTATTGCCTGTGCTTCTACCTGTTTACTTCCTGGTACAATCCATACTTCCACATCTTCGGCTTTCTTTTTCCCTTTAACAAAAGATGCCACCATTCTTAAATCTTCAATTCTTGAATTGGTGCAACTTCCAATGAAAACGTAATCAATTTTTTGTCCTTTAATGGGAGTGCCCTGCTGAAGCCCCATATAGGCTAATGATTTTGATAAACCTGATTTATCATTTTCATTTATTGTATCAGTAGTTGGAATATTTTCTGTTATCCCAATTCCCATTCCCGGATTTGTACCGTAAGTGATCATAGGTTCAATGTCCGCTGCTTTGAAGTAAATCTCTTTATCAAAAACAGCATCATCATCAGAAAATAACTTTGTCCATTCCGCTAATTTCTTGTCCCATTGTGCACCCTCTGGGGCAAACTGTCTTCCTTTAATATAATTATATGTTGTTTCATCTGGTGCAATCAATCCGCAGCGACCTCCCATTTCAATACTCATATTGCAGATTGTCATCCGGGCTTCCATGCTTAAGGAACGGATGGCAGAACCGGCAAATTCTACCGCATAACCCGTAGCACCACTGGCTGTTATTTTCGAAAGGATATACAGAACAATATCTTTTGAAACAACGCCTTTATTTAATACTCCATCCACATTAATACGCATCAGTTTGGGTTTACTTTGCAATAAACATTGCGAAGCAAAAACCATTTCCACTTCACTGGTGCCAATACCAAATGCAATAGCACCAAATGCACCATGTGTGGAAGTATGACTATCACCGCAAACTATTGTCATACCGGGTTGAGTAATTCCCAACTCAGGTCCTATTACATGAACAATGCCCTGGAAAGAATGTCCAAGGCCATATAATTGTATGTAATGTTCATCACAATTTTTCTTTAATGCTTCTACCTGTAAACGGCTTAATTCTTCTTTGATGGGTAGATGCTGATTCAGCGTTGGTACATTATGGTCAGCTGTTGCCACTACCTGTTGCGGTCGCAGTACTTTTAATCCTCTTTTATTTAACCCGGTAAAAGCCTGCGGGCTGGTGACTTCATGTATTAAATGTTTATCAATATATAAAACGGAGGGGCCATCGTCAATTGTTTTAACGACATGCTTGTCCCATATTTTTTCAAAAAGTGTTTTGCTCATCTTATTTATGCTGCTGCTACTTTAGGCTGATATTGTTTTGCCATAACTTCCAGGTCGGTGTCTTCCACTTCTTTTTTACTATCTGCCACTTTTACAAACTCATTGTATAATACATCTACATCATTCCTGTCGAACTGGAAACCCAGTTTTTGAAAACGGAAGGCTAATGCACTACGTCCGCTTCTGGCTGTGAGTACTATTTTGGAACTGTCTGCACCAACTTCCTCTGGTGCAATGATCTCATACGTTTGTGAATCCTTTAAAAAACCATCCTGGTGAATACCAGACGAATGCGAGAAGGCATTACTGCCAACGATAGCCTTATTCGGTTGTACAGGCATTCGCATGGTATCCGATACCAGGCGGCTTATGGGGTTTAGTTTTTCAGATTTAATTGTTGTATAAAGATTCAGGTCTTTATGTTGTTTGATGATCATTGCTACTTCTTCCAAAGATGTGTTGCCAGCTCTTTCTCCCAGGCCATTAATAGTACATTCAATTTGTCTTGCCCCGGCAATAACACCGGCAATGGAATTAGCAGTGGCTACCCCTAAATCATTATGACAATGACAGGATATTATGGCTTTATCAATATTAGGTACGTTGTTAACTAAGTAAGAAATTTTTTCGCCGTATTGATACGGCAAACAATAACCGGTTGTATCAGGAATATTTACAGTAGTTGCACCGGCTTTTATTACTGCCTCTATTACCCGTGCCAGGTAATCATTATCAGTTCTACCGGCATCTTCAGCATAAAATTCCACATCATCGGTAAACTTTCTTGCCCACTTTACACACTGAATGGCCCTTTGCAATATTTCTTCACGGGTGGCATTAAATTTTGCTTTGATATGCAAATCTGAAGTGCCAATGCCAGTATGAATTCTTGGTCTCACAGCATGTTTCAATGCTTCGCCGGCCACTTCAATGTCATTTTGAACTGCACGGCTAAGCCCACACACGGTGGCATTTTTTATTATTTTGGCAATCCGGCTTACTGATTCAAAATCTCCGGGTGATGAAACGGGGAAACCTGCTTCAATAATATCCACTCCCAAATCTTCCAATTGCAGGGCCAGTTCCAGTTTTTCTCCCGCATTTAATTTACAACCAGGCACTTGTTCTCCATCCCGGAGAGTAGTGTCAAAAATGTAGACTTTTCCTGATGCCATAATAAATTGATAAATTGAGGATATAAAAAATGCAGGCTGCTTATTTTTGTACCTGTCCCGGCACCTTATTTTAAAAAACAGGGTGGAAGGATAGGCTGTTTGCTTGCTATAATTCAGTTTATAAACAACCTGCCGCACTAAAGTACTGATGAATAGATGCGGGAGGAAATCAAAATATGGGGTATTTTACACTTTTTAAACAAGCTTTTTTTCGCTGAAACCCTTGCCTGTATTGAGTTTTAATTTTTTTTAATTACGATGTCCAACCGTTCAACAGATAGCCTTTTTCAACTGGTAAAGTCACTCGAAAAGAGTGAAAAAAGGAATTTTAAACTTTTTGTAAGGCGGAATACGGCAACGGAAGATTTAAAGATTATCCTGTTATTTGATGCATTAGACAAAATGACTGACTATGATGAGGAATTATTGTTGAAAAAGGCCAAGAGCATCAGTAAGCTGCAATTATCCAATATCAGGGCCCAATTATACAAGCAAATACTCTCCAGCCTTCGGCTGATAAAGGATGAGGATAATATTGATATCCAATTGCATGAACAGATGGACCATGCCCGGATATTATTTAATAAAGGATTATACCTCCAAAGCCTGAAGGTGCTGGAACGCTTAAAAGAAACAGCAAAAGCATTTGAACAACTTACTTATTTACAACAAGCTTTATTTTTTGAAAAAAAAATTGAAACACTTTATATCACCCGAAGTATGCAGGACCGTGCAGATAGATTGTCGGACGAGTCCGATGCCGTAAATTTCCAGCTTTCGCAGGTAAACCATCTTTCCAATCTTGCACTGCAATTATACAGCTGGTATATTAAACATGGGCATGCCCGGAATGAAAAAGATATAAAAAGTGTGGAAGAATTTTTTGAAGAACATCTTCCGGAAGATGCCCACCTGGTGAAGGGTTTCTATGAAAAACTTTATTTGTATCAGAGCTATGTCTGGTATGCATTTATTCGGCAGGATTTTTTGCAGTATTACCGGTACTCACAAAAATGGGTTGACTTGTTCTCTGCCTTTCCGGAATTGCTGAAAGTGGAAACGGCCAACTACATTAAAGGAATGCACAACCTGATGGGTGCTGACTTTAATTTGCGCAATCATGAAAAACTGGCACAACGGATTAAACAGTTTGAACATTTTGCCAAACAGAAATATCTCCGGGAGAATGAGAATAGCCGCATACTGGCTTACCAGTATTTGTATACGGCCAGAATAAATTTATATTTTTTACAAGGCACATTCACAAAGGGGCTCCGCTTAGTTCCTTTCCTTGAAAAAATGTTGAAGGAATACAGTCTTTTCCTGGATACCCACCGGGTGCTGGTATTTTATTATAAAATTGCCAGCTTATACTTTGGCAGTGGTAATATTGAAAAAGCCATTGACTATCTCAACCGAATCATTAACCAGAAAGGAGACCTGCGGACCGACCTTCAATCATATGCCCGGTTATTGCACCTGATTGCTCATTATGAACTGGGGAATTTTGATTTGCTCGAATACCTGATCAAATCCGTTTATCGCTATATGGCAAGAATGGAAAACATGAGTAAGGTGGAAGAAGAGATGTTTACTTTTTTACGCAACGCATTCCATGTTGGCGCCCATGCACTGAAGCCAGAGTTTGAAAAATTGCTGGCCAAGTTAAAAAAATATGAAGGCAACCCATTAGAAGCCCGTGCCTTTGCTTACCTGGATGTTATCTCCTGGTTAGAAAGTAAAATCAGTGGGGTGAATGTTCAGGATGTGATACGGGAAAAATTTTTAATGGAAAGGAGCAAATAGAAAATGGTGATTTGTAAAATGGATTGAGCAGGGTTTCATTTTTTTTTTCAGGAAACCAGGTATCATTATTCCATCCATTCAGATAGCATCAGGAATCTCATAAGTCTCCATGAGTAGACTTAATTTTTTATTAGTCCATTGTTTATCTGGTAGAAAGCTGCTATTCATCAAACGGTATTATCTTTAATTAATTTATGCTGCTGTAATTTCTTTGATTAGAATTATACAGAAGCTGAGGTGTCTTGCATTTAATAGGTATATCGTGAAAATAAAGTCATTTCCCGCCAATATGGCGAAAAGGATATTATATCGGGAATACTGTCTTTGCGGCTCAATATTTGTCACTTCTATATTGCTGTATGGTGCCATCGATTTGTACTGAAACAAAATACAGCGTAAGTCAATAATAAATTTATTTTATGAAAAAGTTCATTGGTTTTTTGTCTCTTTTTGCTGTTATAACCTTGATGGCCTGTGGTAATAAACCTGCCGAAACAAAAAAAGAGGTTATCGTTGTTCCTGCCACACCTGTCATTATTGTAAAAGATCCTCCTGCAAAAGTCACAACAATCACTTTAGATAAAAATGGAGTTAAGGTTGAAGCCAAAAAAGTAGATGTAATTTTCAAAAAACAGTAATAACTATGTTTATTCCTGGTGTTATAAGCGTAAAAAGTGTGAATGTTATAACTTTTTATATGGATTGTGTAACAAATAGCGGGTAAGAGCATTATATATTTGTGTTACATCTTTCAAGCAGAAAGTTTTCTCATAAGTGGTTAGTTTTGGTTAAAACCCCTGCGGAGCTTAAGGAAGCAGAGCAGGGGTTTTTTTTACAACAGAATTTCCGAGACTGCAGGGCAGTGGTCAGGTTTTAATTTTTATCAAAAGAAATCACCTGAAAAGCAAATTAGTTTTATCAGGAATTAAGTAATTAAACAAATTATTATGAAATTTTATTTTAACTCAGTAGTCATAGCAATTTTAATGGCTGGTACAGTAAGTGCACAACATGTAAATATTGGTATTAAGGGAGGTTTAAATGTCTTTAATATTAATAATGAAAATGGTATTAAGTACGATCCTAAGGTCGGGTTTCATCTGGGTTTGCTGGGTCATATTCACCTGGCAAAGCAATGGGCGTTACAACCTGAGTTAGTTTATTCTGCACAGGGTGCAAAATACAATGTTGGAAATATAGAGACCAGGTATAATCTTGGATATATCAATGTGCCGGTTTTATTTCAGTATATGTTTGACAACGGATTCAGATTACAGGCTGGACCGCAGGTTGGGTTCCTGGTTAGTGCCAATGCTGAAACTAGAGGTAATAAAACTGACATAAAGGATAATTTTGAGACGGTTGATTTTGCACTTGGGGTAGGGGCAGGTTATGTGAACCCTAAAACCGGATTTGGTATAGATGCAAGATATAACCTTGGATTAAGCAACATCAATAAAAACAGTTCTGTAAATTCAACCAACAGAGGTTTTCAACTAGGAGTGTTTTATCTTTTAGGACATAAATAATTTTATTGTTAAAAAATTAAAGGGTCAACACGTTGTTGGCCCTTTTTTTATCCTATTTATTCTCTGCAAACAATGAATAATCAGTGTGGTGGAAAAAGCTAAATTAAAATCATTGCCAGCATTGCCAGAAATAATTTACTGATGTATCAAACCTGAATTATTCCGTGTGGTATTTTCAATAAAATCTATTGTTTTTTCGTAGCTTGAGTAGGTATGGAAG
>JBARSW010000311.1:0-4613 GCA_049644925.1 Chitinophagaceae bacterium
ATTTCATTAATAATTTTTCTTCGGTATAATAGAAATAAAGCGATCATCAAAGAAAGTAGTAAAAGGTGGACAGAACAATTACAGTATGCAGAACTTCAAAAGTCACTTTCAGAAATTGAAGTAAAAAGTGTAAAAAATGAGAACAAATCGCTTACGGACAGGCTTGATGAAAAACGTAAGGAATTAGTGACCTATGCATTAAGTATTGCAGAACAACGCCAGTTTCTTGAATCAACATTGCAATCATTGGAGCAAACCTACCAGGAAGCTGAAATGCAGAAAAAAAATATACATATTCATGAATTAATAAAGAACATAAAACAAAAAATGAGTTTTTCTGATGAGATTGAACAGATATATCAACAGGCAGAACAAGTGAATAATGAGTTTCCAAACCGGCTCTCCATTGTATCACCCAATCTTTCGGCACAGGATAAGAAATTGGCATTGTTGCTCCGTGTTGGTTTTTCCAGTAAGGAAATAGCTCCATTGCTTAACATTTCTCCGAAAAGTGTAGAAATAGCAAGGTATCGGTTAAGGAAAAAATTCGACCTTAAAAAAGAGGAAAATTTAACCCAGTTTATAAAAACAATTTAATAACACAAATATCAATTTTATGAAACGAACATTGATTTGTATGGCATTGGCTTTAGTAGTAAATAAAGCCTTTGCCCAGGATACTACGAACAGTCAGAATCGATTTAACCAGTATGGAAAAATCGTAGATAGGGTACCACTTTCGGCAGAAAATAGAAATGGAATTTTGATTTTTGAATCAAAAGATCAGGAATACAAACTCTGGTTTGATATTCGTGTACAAATTGACGGACAGTTATTCTCTAAAAAAACGTTGAACCCTATTGGAAATGGTACAACAATACGCCGTGCAAGATTTGCGGCTAAAACCAACCTTTCGAAGAACTGGTATGGAGAGATTGACCTCAATTTTGCCAATGGCATTCTGGAGCTTAATGATGCTTATATCAGTTACGATTTTCTTAATGGTTTGGTTAGCAGAGTAGGTAATTACAAAGAAAGGTTTTCAATGTCAGAAACTTCTTCCTCCCGGTACTTAAACTTTATGGAGAGGGCAATGGTCATTAGTACATTCGCACCATCACGGCACTTAGGTTGGGAAACGTCATATAGTGGAAAGAAATTTTTAGCAGTAGGTGGGGTTTTCTTCCAGGAAATTGAGGATGAAGAAAAGAAACTTAATGTTGAAAACAACAATAAAGATTATGGCAGGGATGAAGGTGTTACACTGGATGGCAAATTTGTTTTGCAACCCTTTGGAAACAGGGAAGATTATGGTGTTCATTTGGCCTATGCATATTCATACCGCCAACCAAAAACAGATATAGCACCAGCTGAGTATGATGGAGTCCGTTATAGTAGTCGTTCTTTGAGTTCAATAAATCGTAAAAAATACCTGGATACAGATGTTATTCCTAATTATCATCATCAAACACTATCTAATATAGAGTTTGCAGGATTTTACAAAAGTTTGAATGTGCAGGCAGAATATATACAAAACCATACTTTCCGTAAAAATAATCTGGAGACACTTAATTTCGGCGGTTATTATGTTCAAGCAGCCTATTTATTATTTGGTGGAAAACAATTTTATAATAAAGCAGAAGGTGAATTTGGTCAACCAACAAGGGGTAAGAAATGGGGTGATGTTGAATTAGCTTTACGCTACGATTATGTTGATTTGAATGATAAGACCGTTTATGGTGGATCAGCAGAAGGGATAACAGCAGGAATAAACTTCTATGCTGCAAAGAATGTAAAATTCCAATTGAATTATAGTAATATTAATCATGACAGGTATGCCAGTGGAAAGAATAAATTATATGTGGGGCATGATGTGTCCGGTAATCTAACTAAGAATCCAACATTAGTGGCTGATCCTGACGGGAAATCCGGAGATGATTATAACCAGATTGGTCTGCGTTGTGAAATCAATTTTTAAACTATCTATAAAAATTATAAATTATGAAACTCAAATATTTTGCACTCATTATTTTAATTCTGAGCATATTCAATACTTCTTGTGTAAAGGATGAGATGTATAACGGACCGGCCACAATTACCAATGTTTCTTTTACTCCATCATCAGTTACTCCTGATGATGTTGTAACTGTATCAGCAACTGTTACGGCACTTAAAGGATTAACATCTGTTACTTTGTTTTATACGGTAAATGCAGGTAGTCCTTCATCCGTTGCAATGGTGGCCGGAGCTAACAACATTTATACAGGAAGCATTCCAAAGCAGGTAGACCTGGCTAATGTTGTGTTCTATGTTAGTGCTAAAACAACCGGAGGAATTGAAAACAAATCTGCTGATAAGACTTACAAAGTAGGAGCTATTCCCCCCAATTATACTGCTATTGTATTAAATGAAGTCGACGGAAATACAAAGTATGTTGAACTTTTTAATAATTCAGCAGCACCTGTAAATATTTCTGGAATGATGATAATTAAGAATACTGTTTCATTAAAAAATGCAGATGGCACTCCAAACTGGGCAGTTCCAACAGGCACTATTTTACCTGCAGGTGGTTATGGAATAATAAAATGTAGTGGTTACACAGCAATCGCAGATCCGGCAGCTATAACTGTCGGCACAGTTGGTGATGGCATGTCAGCAAAGCAAACGCTGCTGCTGGAACTTACAAAACCTGATGGAACGGTAGTAAGTACTTTCTCAAGAGGAGTAGCTCCATGGGGAGTAACAATATCTGCCATTGCAGTAACAGATTCGTATAGCCGAGTTCCAAATGGTACTGCCACCTGGAAATTAGCACTGCAAACACCTGGAAAAATTAATGGCGCTTCTACTGGTGATATACCAGCACTATAAATGAGAAAAGATTAAATACAGATTTAACATGAGGGGCAACGCATAAGATTTATTTGTATTAAAATGATAAAATAACCCCCGGTATTTTTTGTACCGGGGTGCAATAGGAAATTTTTTAAGAAATTAAACAAACCAACAATGAGTAAGGAAGAATTAAAAATCGGTGAAATTTCAAAACCACGTTTTGAGTTTCGAACATTCGGTCAAAACTTTGATACGGCCGCTAAACGCATGGCTCGTCTTTCAATGCCTATACCGGAAAAAGTATGGGATCGCCAAAGTGACGAAATTTACATTTTATCCAAAACCAATGATATTAATAATACCAAGATTCGTGATGGTAAAATGGATATCAAGACCTATGTGCAAACGGTGGATGGACTGGAGCAATGGAACCCTCTGATGAAAGGAGAGTTTCCAATTTCTGCAGAAGTTTTAAAGAATGAAGTGTTTCCTGCTTTCCAGGTTGCCATGCCTGAATTTAATAATGATATTTACACTTACGATGAATTTATTGAAATGATCAATCAACATCCTGATCTGCAGGCTGTTCGGGTACACAAACAGCGTTTCGGTTATATGGTTAATAATACCATTTGTGAAACTGGATCGGTTTTGATTAATGGAGCAAAAGTGGAAACTATTAATTCCGAATCAACCGAAGTAGAAGATATTAAGAAGACGATTAAAGACGTGGGTCTTGAAGGAGTGGAAAATATTAATTACCTGCAGGCAATTAAAAGGGTAATTGGGATGATTAATAAACCATTGGCTAATTAATAATTAAAACATTTAACATGGCTCAAGAAATTGAAAAGAAATTCCTGGTTGCTGCTGAGGATTTTAAAAAGCAGGCTTCAAAAGAAACCCGCATTACGCAGGGATACCTTTCCTCGGTACCCGAAAGGACTGTAAGAGTCCGGATAAAAGGTAAGTCGGGTTTTATTACTATTAAAGGTATAGGTAACGATTCCGGCGCTTCCCGCTACGAATGGGAAAAAGAAATACCTGTAAGTGAAGTGGAAGAACTGCTGAAAATATGTGAACCCGGTGTAATTGATAAAACCCGTTATGAAGTGAAAGCAGGAAAACACACTTTTGAAATAGACGAGTTTTATGGTGAAAACCAGGGCTTGATTGTTGCTGAAGTAGAACTGGAAAATGAAAATGACAGTTTTGAAAAACCAGACTGGCTGGGCACAGAAGTAACTGGAGATGTAAAATACTACAACTCCATGTTGATGAAAAATCCATACACAAAATGGTAAAATTGGTTTGAGTTATTAAATGGGTGGCCAACTAATTTAACCATAGTTGGTTGGCCACTTTTATAAAAGTATGATACAATACAAAAGCATATTTCCATTACTGATTTCATTCGCCTTTATTTTTTTTTCCTGTACCAAAGGTGATATTAATGAACCACCACCGGAAAAGGAATATGAAGAGTTCACAACAGAAGTTTCAGGATTTTAAGGATTATGCTACGGCCCCAACAATGCATCATTCTATGCGGTAAGTGATAAATACGGCATTTATGAATTGAATTTTGATGGTTCAACGAAAAGAAAACTTCCCTTTACCGGAATAAATGATTTTGAAGCAATTACCATAAACAGAACAACCGGAAGAATTTATTTAGCAGATGAAGCTTTAATGAATATTTATTTTCTTTCCTCCGATGAACAAACTATTATTCTTGTAACCAATATAAATGTTCCGGGAGGGGTAAGCAACAAAGG
>JBARSW010000312.1:0-7926 GCA_049644925.1 Chitinophagaceae bacterium
TTTCATCTGAAATGGCGGGAGATGCTTGAAAAAACACCAAATCTGGATTTTTACCAGGATATGGTTGCCGGGTTGAAGGTGGATGGCGGAAGGTGTGTGGGAGTAAAAACTGGAATGGGTCATGAAATAAAAGCAAAAGCGGTGGTCCTAACCAATGGAACATTTCTGAATGGCATTGTTCATATTGGAGAAAAACAATTTGGGGGAGGACGAATCGCTGAAAAAGCATCCACGGGTATCACAGAACAGCTTGTTTCTCTTGGATTTGAAAGCGATCGTTTGAAAACCGGAACTCCTCCCAGGATTGACGGCCGCAGCCTTGATTATACCAAAATGGAAGAACAGCCTGGTGATGCGGAGACATCCGGCTTCTCTTTTCTTAATGTAGAAAAACCTGCTACACAAAGAAGTTGCTGGATAGCCTATACCAGTCAAAAAGTACATGATATTCTTAAAACCGGTTTCGACCGCAGTCCCATGTTTGCCGGAAGGATAGATGGGGTTGGACCAAGATATTGTCCCAGCATAGAAGACAAAATAAACCGCTTCGCAGAAAGAGACCGTCACCAACTTTTTGTAGAACCCGAAGGGTGGAATACGGTGGAAATTTACCTGAATGGATTTTCAACCTCATTGCCGGAAGAAACACAATACGAAGCGCTTCGTAATATAGAAGGCTTTGAAAACGTAAAAATGTTCAGGCCGGGCTATGCGATAGAATACGATTTTTTTCCTCCCACTCAACTTGATTATTCACTTGAAACAAAACTGATTAAGAACCTGTTTTTTGCCGGACAAATTAATGGAACAACCGGGTATGAAGAAGCCGCCTGCCAGGGCTTGATGGCCGGAATAAATGCACACCATAAATCTCGTTTGCTCGACCCCGTTATACTTAAAAGAAGTGATGCTTATATCGGTGTATTGATTGATGATTTGATCAGCAAGGGAACAAAGGAACCGTACAGGATGTTTACATCCAGGGCCGAGTTCAGAACGTTACTAAGACAAGATAATGCAGATATAAGACTCACCGAATTGAGTTATAAACTTGGTCTTGCTTCGCAGGAAAGAATGGAAAAAGTTTCGGTGAAAAAAGACTCCGTAGAACAAATTAAAACTATCCTTAAAGAATTGGCAGTTGAGCCTGTTGAAATAAACGGCTGGTTTGAACAAATCAACTCTGCTACAATCTCAGAAAAACAAAAAGCTGAAAAAATACTCCTGCGTCCATCGGTTGAGTTAAAAGAATTTTCCGAAGCTTTTCCAAAGCTAAAAGATGCGCTGGCACCTTTTTCCACAGAAGCAGTTGAACAGGCATCAATTCAGGTTAAGTATGATGTATACATACAAAAAGAAAAAGAATTGGTGAGCCGTATGAGCCAGCTCGAAGATCTTGAAATCCCGGAAACGTTTGACTACAAAAAAATTACTTCTCTTGGTAATGAAGCAAGAGAAAAGCTAAACAAAATAAAACCCCGTACACTTGGACAAGCCAGCCGCATTTCAGGTATCAATCCCAGTGATGTGCAGATACTAATGGTTTTTATGGGGAGGTGAAAACAGAAAAGCAACTTTTTTATTTCTGCTTTCATCCCGAATATGTAATAGTGAATAATTCTTTCAAATAATTACCTTTAGTGAAAGATATTTATTTTGACTGTTGTTAGACAAGCGATAACAACAATCAGGCAACTTGCTATCAATTACTTATTAAATAATAAACAGATGAAAAAGTACATTTTCTATTTTGTTGCTATTTTAATAGCAGCCCTGGCAATGGGCAATGAAGCCCAATCTCAACAGTACAAGCTCCGCCAGGTAAATAATATGATGGGAATGAAATCTGAATCCACCGTTTATGTAAAAGGGATGCGTAAAAGAACGGAGAGCGGAGGAATGATGGGTATGCCTGCTTCGCCAATTACCATAGAACAGTGTGATCTGCAGCGCACCATTAAAATAAATGACAAGAAGAAATTGTATTATATCGAGCCCTTTTCAAAAGATGTGATCGACATGATGAATGAGGATGTTAAACCAACTCCAACCACAAAAATCAAGAATGTTCCCCCGGTAAATAAACTTCCAAAAGAAAAAATGGCAACAAAAAAGGGCGGAATTATTTACATGTATTACAGCATAACCGATACCGGCGAAAGAAAAAAAATGAATGGTTTTACTGCCAGGCATGTGTGGACAGTACAAAAAATGAAACCTTCTGCCGATGCCTGTATGATGAAAGACAGCATGATCATTAAAACGGACGGCTGGTACATTGATCTGCCACAATTCAATTGCCCGGTAAACATTCGTCCTGATAAGTCGATGATGCGCCGACCATCAGAAAAAAACGAAATGAATGAAAAACAAAACTCCGGACCTCAGTGTATTGATAGTTTTGTGAACAAACGCAGCGGAAAAGGAAAATTGGGCTTTCCATTATCTGAAACCCGGATTATGATATTTGGAGGAGGAGCAGCTCAGCAAAGTGAAATGGAAACATCCCTTGAAACACTGGAGTTTTCATCTGCCAAACTGGATTCTATGTTATTTGAAATTCCACTTGGGTACACCGAAACGATGAACGAAGAAGATTTGCAGGAAAAAATGGATATGAAGGAAATGATGAAAGAAGCGATGAATAATGCAAAGAATAATGCAGGAAACAAGACTATAATTAATGAACAGAAACAATCTGGAAAAATAAGGATAGGCGTGTATGAGCCGAAAGGGGATGGACAATTGCAGGCTTCCGATTTACAAAATCACCTGGTTGGCACATTAACATCCGGAAATATTGAAGCGGTAGCAATTGCTACAGAAGAAGACGCTAAAAAATTAAATTGCGACTACTTGTTAAATTCAGAATTTACAAAAATAAAACAGGCCGGAAAAGTAGGGAGCATCCTGAAAGCTATTAAAAACACCGACCCCAATGCTATAACTTCTTTTAACATTGAAGCAAGCCTGGTGCTTACAAAAGCAACGGATGGTAGTGTAAAAACACAACAAAAGGTGGAGGGGAAATATGATGGTAAAATAAATGATGCTGCAACAAAAGCACTGGATGATGGCAGTGGAAAAGTATTAAACGCTTTGCAGTAATACAGGAAAGAATATATATTAAAAAGACAACAGATTGCCTGTTGTCTTTTTTTATAAAATCTAAGGGAGTTTGTGTAAGATTGCAGAGTTGGTAATTCGTTTTACCGGATCAAACTTTGCTCCCGAATATTTAACGAATTGCCGGTCATGCCTGAAATCTTTCCCCGGCAATTTTGTGAGCCACATTTACAATCAAAGGGTTCCATATTTTCGTCCAGAAAATGTGCATAATCCAAGGTGAGCTCCTGACCCTTAGAAACGTTTTTTATTGCCAATACATTTAGTCCGTCAAATATGGTATTTGGGTCACAGCAATGATTTTGTGGTGCCCATTCAGAAGGGTCTTCATCCCAGAGAATAAAAAGTTCTTCGCTAACAGGGTAGGCATATCTGCGGAAATGCATTTTTTCATCCTCATTCCAGTTTTTCTCAACAAACCTTTTTGTAATGATTCGCTGGGAACGGCCTTCTCCTTTAAAAATCACTTCGCCTTCTTTGATATCACGACTGGCATAAATACCATATCCGGCAATAGAATTTCCCTTCATTATAAAGGGCTTCTTTTTGCGTTGATGACGGGCTATTCCTTCGGCAATCATATGCCGTAAGAAACCTGACTGGCCAATTCCATCATACTTTAAAATATAATCGGCTGATCCTTCGTAACCATCTTTATAAAAAACCGAACAGGTGAAGTTGATTTCTAAAAAGTATATTTCCTTTTTATCATTAACCCGGAAATCCAATCTTGCATAACCAACTCCGGTGAACCCTTTGAATATTTTTTCTGTTGCTGAACGCAATTCTTTATCCAACATTTCATCAGAACAGGGCACATTACAATCAGGATGTAACTCAGAAGTCTTTAAGGCATAGGTTTTAAACTCCTTTCCTTCTGGAAATAAATATTCTATTGGTTTAAAAACGGTACAACTGTGTTCATCAGTATTGGCGGCCACCAATACGGTGAATTCTCTGCCGGAAATATATTCTTCCACCAATAGCGGACCATACTCATCTATAATGCTGATACATTTCTGTTGCAACTCAATTTTATTTTGCACTAATGAATGCTCATCAACTCCAAGGCTATCGCCGGCCTTGGAAGGCTTTACAAAAAGTGGGAAGGATAAATGTTTAACGGCCTCCTCTACATCGTTCAGCTCGTTTACGATAACATAACCCGGTGTCTTAACTCCTTCGCAATAGGCCAGGTATTTCATCAACTCTTTGGGAGGGTCATAAAGTTTGGTGGTAGGTCCGGTAAATGGCAGGTTTAGTATTTCAAGTGTATAAATAACATCAATACTTGGCACTTCCCATTCCAAATAGCCTTCGCAGAGATTTACAAAAATATCATACCCCTGTTTGCTGAGTTCTTTCAGTTGTTTGTAGGTAGTGAGTTTGTTAAGAAAGACATTGTGAACTTCTGCTTCGGGTATTAATACCGATAAATCCCTTGGTGGGTCGTAGTTTTTATAATCAACTCCGGTGGTGGAGTAGTCCGGTTGAAGAACACAGATTTTCATGAAGTGCTAAGGTAATATTCAGATGTATATAAACAGCATCATAAATAAAAACAGACTGACAAATTCTTATTTAACAGACACCTTTTTTTTAACCGTTGCGTTTTTTAAAGAAGGTTTCTTTACTAAATCAATATTTATCATGCTTCTCCGCAATGCATCCTTCAGTATTTCAACAATTACTTTTGTAAAAGAAACATTGGACGCTTTAATAATTGCGCCTATTGAAGTATAGTTTTCGTCTTCACTCAATCCACATTGGGCATTGGCTTCCAGCATGTATAATTTTCCAGTAGTCGCATCTTGCCTGATATCAATTCTTGTGTACCCTTTTCCACCGCAGGCTTTATATGCTTCAAGGCTTAATTCTTTTAAAGCAGGAATTAACGACAGTTCAACAGGTTTGTATTCATAAAAATTTCCTTCCTCGGGCATTGGTGTTTCGTCTTCATATATCTCCCAAAGTCTGTCAAATGATAAAAACTTTTCTGAATCCGGTAAAGATTTATGAAACACCCGTTCTACCGGTTCGTACACAATACAGTTGTCCGGGTCATCAGCAGAGCCGGTTATAAAAGTTGTAAATTCCGGACCGGTAATGAATTGCTCTACAAATAATCCATCGGCCAATAAATTCCAGCCACGATAGCCTTTTTTTATTTCTTCCACTCTTTCTGCTAATTCTTCTTCTGTATTCACTACATTTTTTATTGAAACACCCATACTGCCTCCTGAAACAGCAGGTTTTATAATAATAGGAGTACCCACTCTTTTTGCAATTCCCTTTGTTGAACCGTTCTTATCTGAAATTACCCTCCAGTTTGCTGTTGGAACTCCGGCTTTATCAAAAGCCTTTTTCATTGGTATCTTGGAAGTGGTGATAATATAGAAATGGGCATCGGATCCGGTATAAACTAAGCCATGCTTTTCCAGTTCATAAATAATAGAAACGCCGGGGGCTCCATTTACTTCATCGCCATCACAAAGGTTTAATACAAGGGGTGTTTTTCCATTCTTGCTTTCTGCAATAGATTGGATAATTTCTTTGTAGTTATTAATTGTAACAGGCTGCCATTTCCATTCCACTTTCAACTCTTCAAAAAGTTGAGTGTACTCTTTAATACTTTGAGTAAAGTCGTAATAGTATTTAAGATTTGGGTCTTCTGACTCAAGTTCTGGCGCCAAAACCCAAATGAAATATGGTTTTAACAGTTGTATAGCTGCTGGTTTCTTCATCACAAATCAGGCTACTTTTCTTGCAGCCCTTTTGGAAAGTTGCAGTTGAATAAAATCAGTGAAGCGGTATTGCAGGGCAATTTCATTACTAAGAAATGCCGCTCCTTTTATTTCTCCGATACAGGCAGGGCTGCCGCAATAGCAATTAAACGATTGTGTCATTTCCCATTCGGTAGAAGGATAAAAAAAAGACATTTCCTCTTCGATGCTTACTTCTCTCAATGCTACCAGTTGCATTGTGGTTGTATTAAAAAATACATTGGGATCGCAACTATGATTAATATACTGAAGAAATTCTGGTGTTAAGGTGATGTGTTTTTCAATATCAACCTGAACGGTAAGATAGGTTGGTTCTGATGAAATGGTTCCTGCAGAAAAATCTGCAATCACTTCACCGGGCTGATAAGAACGAAGTGCAAATAAAGCATTCTGACCATTGGAAATTTTTTGCCTCACTTCGGCAATTTCATGGTTGCTTATTATGCGGTAAGCAGTTGCAGATAACGTCTCCATAATTGTGTTAGTAAGTAATAATAATAGAAAGATAGATATAATGTTTAACGTAACAAGTTTATAGAAAATAAATGTGAATAATTATGTGAACTACTATGGTTTTAGAAACAACAGGGTTACTTTTTTTATTCAATGCTATTTGTTACCGGCATCTATAAATCCCATTAAATAGGTAATACAATGTACATTTGTGGTTTGCTTTACTAACTACAGATGGCCCGGCCCAATACAAACAAATGGCAGTGAGATTATTCTTTTTATTATTTCTCTTTCTTTATAAATTGACTGATATAGTAGCTCAATGTGGTTCTGGTATCAATACATTTCCTTACAATGAAGGATTTGAAGTATCTGATGGTGGCTGGACCTCAGGTGGTGTCGGCAACGATTGGGCATGGGGTACCCCTTCCAAGCCAGTAATATCAGGAGCTGGTGCCGGTTCAAAATGCTGGGTGGTTGGTGGATTAACCGGAAGTTCTTATACAAATTCTGAAGCATCCTGGTTGCAAAGCCCTTGTTTTGATTTTACCAATCTGATATCACCTTATATTGAATTCAAGATTTTTTGGGAGTCTGAACAACGATTTGATGGTTCAAGTTTTCAATATTCTACAGATAATGGAATTACCTGGCAAACGCTAGGCTCTTCTGCCAATACAGTTAATTGTTATAATGAAAACTGGTATAATAACAGTTCTATTACTTATCTGTCACCATTAACCAGTAATAGAATGGGCTGGTCCGGGAATATTCAAACAAGTAACGGGTCCTGTGCAGGTGGTGCCGGAAGCGGAAAATGGTTAACCGCAAAACAAGCAATGGGTTTTTTGGAAGGGAATCCAAATGTTATATTCCGTTTTATTTTTGGCGCTGGTTCTATTTGCAATAATTATGATGGCTTTGCCATTGATGATATTCTTATAAAACAAGCTCCTGCTTATTATGCTTCTTTTACTTATGCCTGTGATGTAGATGGGATTGTTTCTTTTACCAATACTTCCGATTCTTGTGTAACAATTCAGAACTGGGATTTTGGCGATCCTGCATCTGGCGCAAGTAATGCATCGAATATTCCCCGCCCTACACATAAATATCAGGTGCCGGGAAAATATACAGTAAAATTGAATGCAAGCTTTCCGGGTAGCTCAATCAGCACAGCAACACAAACAATTATAATTCCCGATGTTAAGGTCATCCAATTAAACCCGGCAGACTGCCAAACAAACTCGGGCGGTTCAATAAATGCAAACGTAAGTGGTATAAATAACCCGGTGAATTATACATGGAATACTATTCCGCCACAAATCGGACCGATAGCAAGCAATTTATCTGCAGGATTATACACTGTTACCATAACAGGTACAGATGTTTGCCCGACAAAAGCTACAGGAGAAGTTGTTAATGATTTTTCCTGCCCGGGAATATTTTTTCCTTCTGGTTTTACACCTGATAATAATGGCCGGAATGATGGATTTGGACCGCTGGGGAATTTATCAAGCATCAGAAATTTCCAGCTGAGTATTTATAATCGTTGGGGAGAAAG
>JBARSW010000313.1:0-1913 GCA_049644925.1 Chitinophagaceae bacterium
GCATTGAACACATTCAATCTTACACAACAGGAATTTCATTTGAACAATTTTCTTCACATTTTATGACCGTTATAGCATGCCTGTATAATATTCAGGTAATTGGCGAGGCCGTATCTGCTTTGCCAAAAGAAATTAAAGAAGAAAACCCCGACATTAAATGGGCAGCAATAAAAAGGAATGAGAAACCGGCTTATTCATGAATATTTCGGCACGGATCTTCAGTTGGTCAGGGATGTAATAACAGCAGAATTGCCGGAACTAAAAAACAAGTTAGAAGATATTCTCCCCGGACATACCTCCTAAATCAAATAGTAATGCCAACCGCAATTAAATAATGCTTGGAAACTGTAATTTTCGATGAGCGGCTCAGATTTTTATCCCTGAAAATCCAAAATCTAATTTTGGATTTTCGGGAATGAAATAAAACTGAGTAATGCGCCCCAGGTATCAAAAGGTTTTATAAACTGCACAGAAGACCTGAAACCCAACTATAAATTTATTATTACCCCGGCAAGTGAAACCTATTCTGCACAACAGGGAATTATAATAACTGGTATACAGGCATTTTTAAAAAAACACCTCCCTTCCATACGATAAGTTTATATAAATTATTGTTGAAAAAACAGCCAACAGCTTTTGCATGGTCTTTTTACCTTTCGCAGGTTTCAATTTACATTCCCGGATGGTAATAACCTTCCAGCCTTCTTTCGTTAATGCTTTTATTTCTTTTACATCGTTGGCTTTGTTTAACACTTTTCTGCTATTGCCTCCATTGCAGTAGTTGTTTTATGTGCTAAGGCACCACTTTAAAGGCGATACTCTGTACCAGCAATTTGTACCCGTTATTTTCATAGATCCTGAATATATAATCTCCGGCACCATAACGGGGACTGCTAAACTGCATACTGCCTTCCTTCAGTCCGTTGGTGTATTTCCATTCTACATATTCATTGGCATGATAAGCTTTGGCTCCATAGATGCCGATCCAGTCTGTGTTAAAGCCCGGCAGGTTTTTAAACTTTACCACTACAGGTTCTCCAACTTTGTACACTGTTTTTTCTGCCCATGCCTGCGGGGCATTGGTGGCGGGAGGTGGTGTTACAACAGGTGGTGGTGGCTGAGTTTGCCCTGTCACTTCTGTCCATTTGTAAGTGATCGTACGATCAATAAAACTTGATTCATTACCACCATGTAATGATAATTTCAGGTAGATATAAGGATTTTGTGTTCCATCACGGTTAAGGCCGGGTTGTTTGGGAACGGTAAAAGAGCCAATCATAGTTGCACTCCCGTTGTGCTTTGCACATTCATCCCCACTTTTTCCTGACTTTGGTTTCATAAAGCCCCAGTTGCCAAAAACTGCATAGGCGCAGATGGAACTGCTGGGTTCTCCTGAAAGGTTACTGATAACTCCTTTAATCGTAACCTTTTCACCAGGTATCAGCATAGAGGGTCCCTTCTGACAGGTCCACTCCCAGGCCACCTGACCCCGGTAGGTATGTCTTTTTTTGTCGTTGGCCCAAACAGAACTCATTTCAAAGTTCATTCCCTTATCATCTGATTTGGCACTGAATAAAAAACTGGGATTTCTTTTTTGTTGGGCTGATATATCTGTCATCCTTTCCTTTACTTCAAATTTTACCCATACCCCCGTCTTTTGTGCGGTGGAAATAAATGGAATGGAAAGAAGAAGCATTGCAGAAATCTTTGCAAGGAGAGGAAGCCTGTTGTTAAAAATATTCATAACCGGATTTTTACAGTGGCCCGGTGAGCATGGGGAATAAGACGGCAGATTATGGGGATGTCACCAGGAAAAAATAAAGTTGAGTGAAGGATGTTCCGGCAAAGAAGTTTTTCCGGAATGAACACCGGGCAGTTATCCGCCTGTCCGGTGTATTATTGGTAGTACATAG
>JBARSW010000314.1:0-12767 GCA_049644925.1 Chitinophagaceae bacterium
TTTATTTGTCCCGGTATTCCTCTCAACCGGTTTTGTAGTTTGGGCGGAAACAATACCACCTAACGCAACCATAATCACTGCTGTAAGAATCATCTTTTTCATGTATTAATATTTAGTTGTTAAAAAATTTATTGCTTCTTATTCAAACCCCGGTTACGATGCTGGAAAGGCGGGTTTGTTATTTCTTCGGATTTAAATAAAGGTTGAAAAGCTTTTTCCAGTTCGTTCACCTGGTCTTCTTTACAGACTTTTTTCAGGCTGATGAAAAACTTATATGTCTCATATTTCAATTGTCCATGCAATACTCCTATCTGCTTTGCCATTTCATTAAGTACAGTAGTATCCGGTACAGCTTTCTGTAATTCAGTAAACATTTTCGTTTTCAAAGAATCAATGCTGATCGTCAGGTTTATAACAGCAGGCCGAAACACCTGGTTAACTTCCCGGAAAGCAGACATTTGTTCTTCATTGAAGCCAAGTGTTTGCCGGAGAAATCTTCCGTTAATCATATTTCCGCCATAATTATTATTGATAACAATCTCACCTTTTTTTCGGTTCTCCTGGTAATTATGATAAAGGATTGTACCAATAGTAACTGCATTCAGTATTGCCAGCAAAATAACAGCCCATGTCAATATTTGCGTCTTGCGAATCATATACAATTATTCATCTCCAATTTGATTATAAAATGCAAAGTTTTCCATTTGCTGGTCGTTCATCAGCATAATAGCCGAAGATTCATTTTCTGATTTATAAAGATTGCCAGCAAAAATTCCAGCAAAAATGGTGACAGCCAGGCTTAACCCCACAAATACTGTTTTCCAACCTGGAGAAAAATGCTTTACTCCCAGAGGCTGCTTTTTTTCAATTTCAGACATGATGCGTGTAGCCAGAAAGGGATTGAACGCTGTGTTTCTTTCCTCCTTAATAAAATCATCTACCAAACTATCAAATTCTCTATTTTCATTTACATACATAACCGGGTGATTTAAAGATTAGACAATTCATTTTATAAAATCCTATGGTTTTCGAACTGTCTCCTCCAATTTATTCCTGAGATTTTTTTTAGCCCTTATAACAAGCTGTTCAACAGCGCCTTCGCTAATTTTCATTATCTCAGCTACCTCTTTCTGCGATAGTTCTTCATATTTGGTAAGCACAAAAGCCAACCGCTGCTTTTCGGGTAGCTCCTGAATTGCCCCGCTTATAACTGCTTTTTCGGCGTTTTCTTCAATGATAACATTTGCCAGTTTATTTGTGGAAGGAGTCTGAAACAATGAAGTTAGTTCGGTCCAGAAACCGCTTCGTTTCTTCTTACGAATAAAATTCAGGCTGGTATTAACTGTAATCCGATAAAGCCATGTTGAAAAGGCGGCCTTACCACTATACGAAGAAAGTGAATGAAATGCTTTTATAAAGACATCCTGTGTAATTTCTTCTGCATCTTCCTTATTATGTATAAAACCAATAGCTGTACGAAAGACATTAGGCTGATACTTTTTAATCAATAGACCATAATCCTGCTGATTTCCGCTAAGAACGCTATTAATTAATTCGGTTTCGTACATGTGCCAGTCTGATTGTTTTTAGACACTTCTTTATAAGTTTTCCTATTGCCTGCATAAATAAAACAAACTTATAGCTCAATCTTTGTACTTTTTATCACTTACCGGATATAAACTATGCTTAGTATAACAACCTGCCAACTCCCCTGAATTTCAATTTTTATTTAAACAAATAGTGGGTGTAACTTAGTAAGGAACAAAATTATTGTATGAAAAAATATCCGATATTTTTTTTCCTGGTACTTTTCATCGTATTAATAATAGGTTGTAAAAGTGAAAAAAAATCATCTGCAAACAATGATCCTTACACTCCTCAACCATATGTGGAACTCAAACACCCGGAGTGGAGTAAGAATGCCACCATTTATGAAGTGAACATAAGGCAGTTCACCAGCGAAGGAACATTTAAAGCCTTTGAATCACATCTTCCCCGGCTACAGGAAATGGGTATTGATATTCTCTGGTTGATGCCCATACATCCCATTGGCGAAAAAAACCGGAAGGGTAAACTCGGCAGCTACTATTCCGTAAAAGATTATTATGGAGTAAATCCCGATTTCGGCACATTAGATGATTTTAAAGCCCTTGTAAAAAAAATTCATGACAGGGGCATGCATGTCATAATTGACTGGGTAGCCAATCACTCTGCCTGGGATAATAAACTGGCCACCGAACATCCGGAATGGTACACCAAAACAATGGAAGGAAATTTTCAACCAACGCCCTGGTATGATTGGGATGATGTAATAGATTTTGATTTTGAACAACCCGGACTTCGTAAATACATGACGGATGCGCTTAAGTACTGGGTAAAAGAAATAGATATAGATGGCTACCGTTGTGATGTAGCCGGTTTTATCCCTGTAGATTTCTGGGACAATGTACGCAAAGAACTGGATGAAATAAAACCGGTATTTATGCTGGCTGAATGGGAATCAAGAGACCTGCATAAAAAAGCATTTGATATGACTTATGCATGGAGCCTGTGGGATAAGATGAAAGATGCAACTACCAATAAAAAAGGTATTGGCGGTTTGGTGGAATATATGGCGCATGATGTAAGTACCTTTCCGAAGGATGCTTACCGCATGACCTTTACCGACAATCATGATAAGAATTCATGGGAAGGCAATCAGTATTCCAATTTCGGAGACGGGTTGCCCGCTTGCATGGTCCTTGCAGCAGTAGTAAACGGAATGCCGCTGGTATACAGCGGGCAGGAGACAGGACTGAACAGGTCACTGGCTTTCTTCGACAGGGACACTATTCAATGGAAGCAACATCCCTTTTTCGAACTTTATAAAAAACTATTTTCTTTAAAACATCAGCACCAGGCTTTATGGAATGGCTCCCATGGTGGCGAAATGGTGAGAATTTATAATGATAAGATGAACCAGGTGGTTTCCTTCTCCAGGGAAAAGAACGGCGATAAAATAATTCCTGTAATCAACTTCAGCGACAAAGCAATTACTGTAAAACTGAAAGGTGCCTATCATGCAGGAACATACACCCAATGGCTCTCCGGAACCAAATTTGAGCTAAAAGGTGATGACGAATTATCACTTCCGGCATGGGGTTATCTTATTTTAGTTAAATAAGTGTTGTAAAAAAAGCAAAATATATTAACGGATTGAAAAATATAACCGCTGTTTTACAGTGTACCTTTAACTGTAAAAAACAAAACGATGGTAACAAAAATCTATTTAATTATCACACTATTTCTTTTGGCATCATGTGGCAGCAACAATACAGATGTCCCCATCACAGAAGATGATACTGCTATTGATTTTTATAACTGGCAGGCCACCCTGAATGATTCCAGTGGAAATCTGGAAATGAAAAAAGTGCTTACCGGAAATATTGATTCTTTGTCGCAGCAATCGGTTCTTACTTATATAAATACTGAAAATCCAAAAATAAAATTGGAAGACCTCAGGTCATCGGGTGATACCGTTTATCTAAAAATACAGGATGCCACTATTCTTACACAACAAATGGGCTCTGCGGGAGCATCCATGTACTTAGCCGGTGTAATTTATAATCTTACAGAAATACCGGGCATTAATTATGTAAACCTTGATTTTAAAGAAGGCGATCATGCACAACCCGGCACTTACAACAGAGCCAATTTTAAAAACGAATAATTATTTTTACCATAACCTTTTATAATGAAAATAGTTATACCTGTTTTCTTTTCGCTGGTACTTTTGATCAGTTGTAATTCAGGAACAGATTCCAAAGAAGTAAAAAAGGAAAATGAAGAAACCGCCATCCCTTCAAAGGAAGTTGCATCACCTGTTGAACAGGCTACAACTTCAGCAATTCCTAATCCAAAATGTTTTCAGAATGATGGCATGAAATACCAGACGATTATTCAGTTAACTTATTTTAGTGCAATGGATGTGGGTGGCTTGGTTACCGTGAAAGACTACAATGGAAAGCTGCTTGACAAACAACGATTAAATGGAACAATCAAAGGCAATGAGATTAGTGTAAGGTTTATGAGTAAAGCCCCGGTATTTGGTAGTTCTTCTGAGTGGACAAAAAAACCATGGACTATTACAACAACTCCGGATGGAGAATTGTTGAAAATTGTTTTTAATGCAAAAGATTTAGAAACAAACCAATGGGCAGAAACTGTTTACGAATTTAAACCCTGCGGTACCAAATAATTTTTCAAAAAGAAGCCCCGGATTAACCAAGGCTTCTTTTTTCTTTCCAAACGCTATTCTATTATTTCGGATATTTTTCCACCATATTACTAACGGGTTTCACCGTTCGCAGGTATGCAAATATTGCTTTCAGGTCATTATCGGTCATTCCTGCAAAATCCACCAGCGGCATTATACTATTTTGAGCACCGGGATCAAAATTGTATCCTTTTTCTTCTCTGTATATTGTAAACTTATTCAGAAATCTTTCCTCTGTCCAGGCGCCAAGGCCTGTGGCAGAATCTGGAGTTATATTCGACGAAGTAACTTTAAACTTTTCATGATGGAATGTATTACCTCCAGCATATAATTTGCTGAAATCGGCCTGTCCTTTAACAAAAGGTGTATGGCAGGCTGCACAATCTGCCATAGTTATAACATATTCGCCATATTTAATTAAATCAGATTCAGGTGGACGGACATTACCATCTACAGATTTTTGCAATGCAGGACCGGGATATGCCATACTGATTGGTATGAATAACTCCCTGGCAGGTACACTATTTTTTATAGGCTTCAATGTTCTCAGGTAAGCAATAATAGAAAGCAAATCATCTTTTGCCATCTTATTATAATTGACATATGGCATTAACGGGAATAAGGTGTCGCCATTTTTTCTAATGCCTTGTGTGATGGCCCTTAAGATTTCATCATCTGTCCAGGAGCCAATCCCGGTTTCCATGTCAGGAGTGATATTTTTGCCAAAGAGTTTACCGGGGATTGCATCAAGAATTTTATTGCTGAATTCAGTCCCGCCTCCGCCTTCTGAACCGGGCACAACAGGACCAGAGAATTTACTGAAGTCCCGTTTGCTGTGGCAGTGAATGCAGGCGGCTACATTATTGGCCAGGTAGTCTCCACGGGCAATTACTTTTTTAACAGAGTCTTCTTTGTTGTTTCCGGTTGATGATGACTGATTGTTGTTACAAGCTGAAAAATAGGCGGCACTAATAATAGTAAAACAGATAGCCGCCGAAGCAAGCACCTTTTTCATGTTGGTTGGTTTTTGTTAATGGTTAATGAGAGATTCCACCAAAAAGATAGAACAGTTTGGGGAATAATCAATGTTCAGCGAATAGTTAATGAGGAAAAATCAACTTCTTAAAAACTTTACAACGTCTAAATCATTGTTTAACACTACCATTTGTGTAGCAAACCCCGGCAAAATTTTTCCCAGCCGGTTATCCATTTTCATCAGTTTAGCCGGATAAAGACTGCACATCCGGATTGCTTCACCGGATTCTATTCCAACATTATTTACCAGGTTCTTTATTGCTTTACACATGGTTAATGCGGAGCCACTGAGTATTCCGGCAGCCTCATACTTATCGCCGGCAGCCATGTGTTTATAATATCCTTCTGTTGTTTCAGTTACTGCATCCGTAATAACAAACAATCTTTCTTTCATTACCTGCTTGGCAATGCGAATGGCGGTATAGTCAACATGATACCTATCGGGAATGATACTGGCCATTACGTTGTTGTTATCCATGGCAGCACCAACCAAACCGGGTTGCCGGTGATGCAGCGGACTCATGGCATTGTATAAATGAGTAACCGCAGTTATACCATTGGTAAATCCTTTCTGTGCCTGTTCATAATCAGCATTACTATGCCCTGCAGAAATAACAATACCATAGGAGAGAATTAAATCAATCACTTCTTTGCTGCAAACTTCCGGAGCAAGGGTTATCATTTTAATTACATCCTTTCCATAATTTAGTAAAGCCCTTACCTGTTCAGTTGTCGGTGTATGAATTAATGATTCTACATGTGCCCCTTTTTTCACAGGGTTTATCCATGGTCCCTCAATATGTAAACCAAGTACTCCTTCACCACCTTTTTTCCAGTAGTCCCTTACCGCATCAATACATTGATAAAACACTTCGTAAGTATTTGTGGCAACGGTGGGAAGGCAATAAGCCGCTCCGCCTTTTTCACAATATTCTTTTAACTTAAATAAGGAATCTGCTTCTGGATAAACATCCAGCAGCTTACCAAAAGCTCCGTAAATCTGTAAATCAATAAATGCCGGGGCAATAATGCAGTCATCAAACTGCTGAGTAGCCTGTGTAGTTAATGAGGAAGTAAGCGGAACCAATTCCTTTACCAGGCCACCTTTTGTAATCACTGCATGATTGGTCAGCCAGGTTTCACCGGTAAAAATGTGTTTTGCAGTATATATTTTTATATCCGGCATTTCAATTACCGGTAAAATTACAGTTGAAATGAATTGGCCTGCAAATTTTATCCGGTAACAAACCGATAGCCCACCCCTTTAATGGTAATGATCTCCAGCGAAGGGTCTTCTTTCAGGTAACTGCGGATTTTTGTAATATACACATCGAGGTTACGGCTATTGAAGAAAGAATCATTGCCCCAGAGTAAATTCAGTATGTCTTTACGGTCAATGATCTTGTCCCTGTTCTCGAATAATAATTTCAGCAATTCACTTTCCCGGAAGGATAGTTTTCTTTCTTCTTTTCCCTTACTCAATAATTGCCTGTTCAGATGGAAATGATATTTACCAATTATTGCCGAACCTCCGCTTATCTTTTTAGACGATTCTTCCGTTTTATTACGCAGCAGGTTTTGCATACGTACAATCAGCTCTTCCATACTGAATGGCTTGCGGATATAATCATTACCACCGAGAGAAAACCCTTTTACCACATCTTCCGTTTGTGTTTTGGCTGTCAAGAAAATTATAGGAACATCTTCATCCAGTTCTCTTATTTCATCGGCAATGGCAAAACCATCTTTATTCGGCAGCATCACATCCAGTACACAAATAGCTGGTTTTGATTTCTTAAACAGATCAATAACTTTAGCACCGTCGCTTTCCATCACCACTTCAAATCCACGGCTTTCCAGGCTTTCCCTTACTATTTTTCCCAGGAAAAGTTCATCTTCCACATATAATACTTTTATCGGTGTCATGCTGTTTGTTTTGGAATTGAAATGGTAAATACTGTTCCGGTACCGGGCTGGCTTTCTACCACTAAAGTTCCGTTATGTTTTTTTATTACCTGTGCTACATAGCTTAATCCCAGTCCGTACCCTTTTGCATTATGTGTATCGCCATGAGGTATGCGGAAAAATTTTTCAAATATTTTCGACTTGTACTCTGGTGCAATACCAATACCATTGTCAGCAACAGTAAGTACAACCAATTTATCATCTCCTTTAATATCTACCTGTATAGCCGGATCTCCTTTACTGTATTTGAGTGCATTATCCAGCAGGTTGTACACTACACTTAATAAGTGCAACCTGTCGCCCTGCAATACGGTATCACCGGAGTGGGTAACACTTAGTTTTGCCCTCTGTTTTTCAAATTGCAGTTTTAAGGAATCAGTTACCTCCTGTATCACTTCTTCCAGGTTCACCGGTTCTTTCTTCAATTCCATTTCCTGTTTTTCAAACATCGAAAGCTTCAGCACTTTATCCACCAGCAAATTCAACCGGTGCAGTTCGTTGGAAGATATATCGAGATACTCTTTTGTTTTTTCGGGATTGTGAATAGCATTAAAATTTTTCAACGCTTCAATGGCAACTCCTACAGTAGCAATGGGTGTTTTTAATTCATGTGTTACATTACTGATGAACTCATTTTTCAGGGCTGCCAGTCTTTGTTGCTTTAATAAATTTTTATACAATAAAACAAAAGACAGAATGGTAATACCGAGCAACAGAATCGAAAATAAAATGGGCTGGGTGATTCGTTTGATCAGGTAGGAAAAAACATTTCCCAGTTCCAGTTTATAGGTAACCGGATGAGCAAGACCGATTGTTACTGCGTTGAATCTTGATCCATCTGTGTGTTCACTGCTATCTTTAAGTACGATGCTGAAAGGAATAGCCAGTTTTTGTTTTTGCAGGGCAAGAGAATAGGCTGAATCTATTTCGGTTATCCGTATAGGTTCCTGCAAGGAATCCACTCCATACAGAAAACTGAAAATATGATTGTCCATTGGGGGTGGAGGACCATGCATTTCCATATTAAACTTCATCGAATCACCTTCGGTAGTTAAAGATGATGAAGTGTTCATAGTGATCATCATGGTTCCTTTTTTCCCGGAAGTATCTTTTAATATCGAATCGGCCAATTTATCTCTCAAAACATTTATTGATGTAACAATTTCGTCTTTGGGGGTAAATTGAAATCTGTTGCTATTTTCATCATGCCCAGCTTTGACTCTTATCCGTCCTTTTTTTGAAGTGTCGAAATTAATTCCATCCAGTTTCAGCCGGGAAACCTGTAGTTTCATCACTGTTTCCCTGAACAGCATTTCAGCTTTCATTGTCAGCGTCCTTTTTTCTCTCACATAGTTTTCCCTGAGCCAATAAAACTGGAAAACGGCAATACACAAAATGGTAATCACCATCAATACAGGTCCGAATTTTATTTTATTTCGCTTCATGCAGCAACAAATTTAGCTATTCACTTCCGGCTTTCAGAGGGCTTTTAACCTTTATTAACCTTAATGATAGGCTGCTTAACTTATCTTGCATTCCTGTTTTTATATTTTTGATTTTAAATAAATAAAAATGAAAATATTATTGATTGCCTGTTTTGCTTTTTTATCAGTAACCACTTTGTTTGCACAGCAAAAAGAAGGAAAAGTGATTTATGACAGAACTGTGCAGCTTCAGTTCAGCTTCCAGGGGATGCCCGGGGGAATGGAGCAACAAATGCCCAGTAGCCGCACCGATAAGTTTGAGCTATTGTTTGGCAACAATCAATCGCTCTGGAAACAGGCCGAAAAAGATAATGATGAAGATGCTGCGTTTACCGGCGAAAATGGAGCACATATCAGAATGGTAATTGCAGGAAGCGATGATGTACTATACAGCAATTTTGAAACAGGAAAAAAAGTGGAGAAGAGAGAAATGTTTGACAAGACATTTATTATAGACGATAGTTTACGTCCATTGAAATGGAAGATGACCGGCGAAACAAAAAGTATTTTAAATCACAATTGTATGAAAGCCATGGCCACCCAGGTACGCCAAACCATGAGAATGACTATGGACAACGGAAAGATGGAAAGAAAAGAAATATCCGACACCTCCGCTATTATTGCCTGGTTTACTACTGATATTCCGGTATCAGCCGGACCGGCCGAATTCCAGGGTCAATTACCCGGCTTGATATTAGAGATGGACATCAACAATGGTAAACAAATTTTTAAGGCCGCCGATCTTTCAGAAAAAGCAGACATCGCTTCTATAAAAGAACCCACCGGTAAAAAACATTACACTCCGGATGAGTATAAAAAAGAAAGAGACAGGATGATGGAAGAAATGCAAAAAAATATGCAGGGCGGGCCGGGCATGCGGACGATACGGATTAATTAAACCACAACCGGACTTTTTTCAATAATTCATATCAACTCATTTGAACCCGGATTTTGCTTTAGTAGCAAAATCCGGGTTCAACAATTTTTATGCACTTCCTTCTTTATCTTTTTAATTTTTTTGAATGATAAACTTATACCGGCCTTTCAGTTGCTGTTTTTTTGCAACGAATGTCAGCCGGTAAATTTCTTTCCCCCACACATTTGATAAACGGCTATCCGTTTGCGGAATTGCTTCTACTCCGGCTTCAAACAAAGCAGCATCGTAATCCAACCCTACCCCTTTTCCTTCTTTTTCAATCAACACTATACCTGCTTTACTGATATCCGGTTTTCCCCAGGTTAAAAAATTTACTTCGTTAGATGATTTAAACTCTGTTAACTGAAAAACATCTTCAATCGTTAACCCTCCTGTTGGCGAAAGGGTATAACTGCGCACCCATTTATTTACAGCCGCCTCTTTTGGATAGGCACCACTGATATCCATGGTGAAAGAAGATTTTTTTTCATCAAATAACACATTCTTTGCTTTAAAAGCTGCACCAAATTCCTGTGCAATTCCATTAATCATGGGCAGGTTGTGATAATTACTTTGCATGGTCCAGATATTGTAGCGCTGACTATTAAAAGTCTGTTTAGTATATGTACCTACCCCTGCATCAATAAATAGCGGCGTTTCATCAAGATAAAGAGAAAAAGAACCTACGTCATTATGATTATGACTTTCATTATTGTGTCCGCCTATTCCGGCAAAGAAAAAACCCTGGTTATTCTTTATGTAGCAAAACTGTGTTTGCGGATACCATGCATAATTTACAGCTGGCAACGCCGGAGTGGTTTTTAATAATTCATTATAAGAGGCCAGGTTTTCAATTGTCCTGAAAAAATCTCTGGCAGCATTTATTTTATTATTGCCCTGCATATTCTTGCTTAAGTAAGCAGCAAACTGTTGCATTTCAATACTCCCAGTAGCTTTTCCATAACGATAAATAACACCGGGTTCTCCACCTCCTTTTGCAGATGCATCAGCAAAATTTATTACCCAGCCATTACCAACATAGCTGCGGGCAATATATTCTCCCATATTTCTAATGATGGGTTCATCAAAAATAGAAATGGCACCATTGGTAGCATAACTCAGGAGTTGCAGGTAATCATATAATTTTCCGGCGGCATGCCCCCAGTAAGATGGGCCTTCTTCGCAGGCACCGTCTTCATTGGTGTAATTAATAAATTTATCTACACTAACCATGCTGCGATACACGGCTGCCGCTAATTTATCCTGATCTTCTTCTAATAATAAAAAACAAGAAAGCACATTAAAATTACACCAGGGGTTCCAGTTGTTTACTACCGCATCCGGCTTTATCTCAAAAGCCTGCCACCAGTAATCGCTTCTTGCCAAATAAGGCACCAATATTCTTTCCTGTATATTTTTATACAGCTTGGCTGCAATAATTGGATTTACCTTGTCCATTTCATCGTGTAAAAAATACCATGTCCATGATAAAAAAGAACCCATATCGCCTGATGTTAAATCAATAATCTGTTCATTATAATCCGGAAGTGTACGTTTTGATTTTTGAACAGGCAGGTGTGCCGACAAAACCCAGGAAGACATTTCGCAAGCCTGCCAAACACCATTGATAATTTGATTCAGAAAACGACCTTTGCCTTCAGCCAGTTCTGCAAATAGCAAATTGCTTAACGCAGAATTATTGTTGCCAAATGGATTTTCCATCACAACCCGGCTGCCGCTGCGCTCATATTCGAGATAGTCCGTAGCTTTTACTACTTTCCATTCATAGTTTATAAATTTTTCACCCTCTTTTATCAACGATTCTTTCAAAGTACCAGTTAATTCATCCCAACCAGCACGGTTTGTATATGACGGATATTTTATCCATTTACTTTTTTGAACAAGGCTTGCTTTAACCTGTTGCAGGTTTGCATTTTTTTGCAGGATGTCCCGGGGTTCGTTGGCAATAGTATGCAAGCTAACCAGTAAAAAAACCGGGAGTAATAACAAGAACTGTTTCATTGCTGAAGAATTAAAATTTGAAATTTGCTACTGCAAAGAAAGAGAATAAATAAACGAAGTAATAGTTTTATACCCTTTGATTATGCAGTTTATTTGCATACAGGAAAGAAATTGAACACAAATCCTTTATCTGAAGGAAAAGTCAGTAAGTATGAAATTCCCGGGAATAAAAAAAATTAAAGGCCCCCTTTACTTTGCAGAGGGTTTTTCTTGCTATGCCTTACACAAGCTTTATCTTTAACATTCAAATTGTATGAATAATATACTCATCATAGATGATGAAGAAAAATTGCGTCAGCTACTGAAACGCATTATCAGCCTCGAAGGATTTGCAGTCCATGAAGCAGGCAGCCTTACTGCTGCAACTAAAGTTTTAGAAAGAGAAACTATTGATGTCGTTCTCTGTGATGTAAAACTACCAGATGGCAATGGAGTTGATTTTGTAAAAGAAATAAAATTAAAACATCCGGCTATTGAAATAATCCTGCTTACTGCGTATGGCAATATTGCCGATGGAGTTCAGGCCATGCGGAATGGTGCTTTTGATTACATCACAAAAGGAGATGATAACGATAAGATTATACCGCTTTTACACCGGGCATTGGATAAGGTTCATCTTGCCAAAAAGGTGGAGCAACTTCTAAAACAGGTGGGTGACAGATATTCTTTTGATACAATAATTGGCGAATCTCCAATGATACTACAGGCTATAACTTTTGCAAAGAAAGTTGCCATTACTGATACAACCATTTTATTGTTAGGTGAAACAGGAACTGGAAAAGAGGTTTTTGCACAAGCTATTCATCACAACAGCAGCCGAAAAAACAAATCCTTTGTTGCTGTCAATTGCAGTTCTTTCAGCAAAGACTTGCTGGAAAGTGAACTGTTTGGGCATAAAGCCGGTGCCTTTACCGGTGCAATAAAAGATAAAAAGGGATTGTTTGAAGAAGCTAACGGTGGCACCATCTTTTTAGATGAGGTTGGTGAAATGCCAGCTGAGTTGCAGGCCAGGTTATTAAGAGTATTGGAATCCGGCGAGTTTATCAAAGTGGGTGATACCAAAACATTAAAAGTAAATGTTCGCATCATT
>JBARSW010000315.1:0-2664 GCA_049644925.1 Chitinophagaceae bacterium
TCTCCGTGAGAAGTTGGTTTACTTTTTTTTCCCATCTTGGCCTGGTATAAATAGCCAACCATTTACGATTCAATTCGGAAGTTTTAATCATGGCTTCGCCACTTCAATCACATAAATAATTATTACATGATTGATTTTCAGAATGTTATAATAAATTTGGTATAATAGTTAATTCATTAACCAAAATATGGATGCAAATATAGAGGAAGATGTGAGTGGAAATATTATAAAATACACAGACTTTGAAGCTTTTAATAAAAAAAGCTGAGATAAATTAGTGATTTTACATTGGCCTTTACCATTCATTTCAAAAATGCTGAATATTTATTGTTTTAGGGTGTCATTTATTAACCTTTAACTCATTCCAGGCTGGTTATTATTTCGGGGTTTATTCCTTAACCATTTAGATATTTTAGGACCAGACTAGTAGTCTGCCGTATAGCAACTGCATACCAGCCTTATACCTACTTCATCAGAGTGCATCATTTTCAACATTATGTTAAATAATTTCAACCATTTTCAACCCTCTTAAACCATCCTAAACCACTTTCAACAACATTCAACTACATTAAACAATTTTCAACCACCTTCAACCACCTTAAACAATCTTCAACCACCCTCAAGCATCTAAACAATTTTCAACCAGTTTTAAATAATCTTAAACCATCTTTCCTACCTTCAACATCCAAAACTAATCGCTGTGAACAAACGTTTTTACTCTCTCGATGTCTTTCGCGGTGCCACTGTTTGCCTGATGATCATGGTAAATAATCCCGGAAGCTGGTCGCATATTTTTGATCCGCTGGAACATGCACCCTGGCATGGTTTAACACCCACTGACCTTGTTTTTCCTTTCTTTTTGTTTGCAGTCGGCAACGCCATGTCGTTTGTAATGCCAAGATTGGAAGCGGCAGGCGATAGAATTTTCTGGAAAAAAGTGTTGAAAAGAACAGCTATTATTTTCCTTATTGGCCTTTTCCTTAATTGGTGGCCTTTTGTAAAATGGGCTGATGCTGGTCTCGTTTTTAAACCATGGGCTTTTTTAGATAGTAAAGGAAATCCCCAGGGAGTTCGCATATTTGGTGTACTGCAAAGAATAGCAGTTTGTTATTTCTTCGCTTCTGTTATTGTTTATTATTTGAAAGCAAGAAAAGCTTTCCTGGTGTCGCTGATTCTCCTGCTTATTTACTGGATGCTTAGTTATGTGGGCAATCCTTCAGATCCGTATAGTATGAAAGGATGGTTTGGAACAGCTATTGATATAAAATTACTGGGACTGGCACATATTTACAAAGGAGAAGGAATCCCTTTTGACCCGGAAGGATTATTAAGTACCATACCAGCCATTGTTCAGGTAATTTTTGGTTACCTCGTTGGTGATTATATTCAGAAAAAAAGTAAAGCCCCCGAACAAAAACAGTTTGACCTGGATAAACCCGGTACCAATACTAACGGTATGTATCAGATGTTAACCGGTTTATTTGTAATTGGAGTAGCTCTGCTGATTACCGGCTTCTGCTGGGATATGGTATTCCCCATCAATAAAAAAATATGGACCAGCTCCTATACAATTTATACAACCGGACTTGCCATTATCACCATTGCCACCATGATCTACATGATCGAGATTAAAAATGTAAGAGGTGGCCTGGCCAGGTTCTTTGATGTCTTTGGCAAAAATCCACTCTTTGTTTTTGCACTCAGTGCCTTCCTGCCCAAAGGTCTTTCACTTATCAGGCTTGGCGATGGACTTAACCCCTGGAACTGGCTGTATAGAAAAGTTTTTATCCATGTACCCGGTGCCCCGGAAAATGGTTCTTTTCTTTATGCACTTTGTGTAATCACTTTTATGTGGGCTATTTGTTACTGGATGGATAAGAAAAAGATTTACATAAAAGTATAACGCATTCCCTTAACAGGATTTTATCAATTTATTAGCTGGTTTCATTGTGTAATATGTCCGGCTACTACGTCATACTCTTGTACTAAAACAAGTGGTATGAAACTATTCACTTTTATCGGCACAGGTGCTTTTATCCTTTTCTCTGCATTTGTATTGAATGAAAAACAAATTGATTCACCTTCATTATATAATACCAAATGGTTACTGAAGAAAATACATACGGACACAGGTACAGACGATGTATTCACCAATGCATTTATTAAGTTCAACCTGCAAAAGAAAACGGCAGGCGGCAATGGTAGTTGCAATACATTCGGCAGCAACTTTGTCGTTGCAAACCATCAGATCAGTATTATTAATTTATTCTCCACCAAAATGTATTGTGAGGGGGTGCAGCAAACAGAGGATTCCTTTTTCAGACAACTGGAAAAAGTAAACCGGTTTGAGATAAAGGAAAAGACATTGAGACTTTACTTTGATGAAGAGTTGCTACTTGAGTTTGAAACAGAATAATTTTTTCTGTCCGCAAGACATACTTTTTTTTGCTTTAAAATAATACTTTTTAATAAAGGGGCATACTATATATTGAAACACGGAGGCGCCTCGACACGAAGACACAAAGAAATTATTTAAACCTTCTCAAAAAACTTAGTGTCGTTGTGCCTTTGTGTCTTTGTGTTTCAAATCTATTTATATAACCATTCTCTTAACTCCCTCTTTCATCAAAGGCACATTAAAATTTAAAATAAAACCTAGCCGGT
>JBARSW010000316.1:0-5442 GCA_049644925.1 Chitinophagaceae bacterium
TTTCTTCTTCTTCCTCGGAGTTTCCAATGCAGCCTGTGCAGCAGCAAGGCGTGCAATGGGCACACGGAATGGAGAACAACTTACATAGTCCATGCCGATGCGGTGACAGAATTTCACACTTTCAGGATCTCCACCATGCTCACCACAGATACCTACTTTCAGGTTTGGTTTAGTAATCCGTCCTCTTTCTGTTCCTACTTTTATCAACTGGCCAATACCTTCCTGGTCAATAGTCTGGAAAGGATCGTCAGGTAATATTTTCAGATCAAGGTATTTTGGTAAGAAACCACCAATATCATCCCGGCTAAATCCAAAACTCATCTGGGTAAGGTCATTGGTACCAAAGCTGAAGAAGTCAGCAACATTTGCCATAAACTCTGCCCTTAAAGCTGCTCTTGGAGTTTCAATCATCGTACCATAGAGATAAGGTATTTTTTTCACTTTCATTTTTGCACATACTTCTTTATATACCCTGTCTACTATTTCTTTCTGATGGCGCAGCTCATGAGCGATAACGGTTACCGGCACCATAATTTCAGGGAAAGTTTTTTTGCCTGCTTTATTTAATTCGGCAGCGGCTTCAAAAATTGCTCTCACCTGCATTTCGGTAATTTCAGGATAGCTGATACCAAGGCGAACACCACGGTGGCCAAGCATCGGGTTGTTTTCATGTAAAGCAAGTACCCTTCTGTTCAACATGCCCATACTGATACCTAATTCCTTACTGAGTTGTTTCAGTTTTTCTTTATCATGCGGAACAAACTCATGAAGTGGTGGATCGAGCAGGCGGATAGTTACCGGGTGCCCGTTCATTACCTTCAATGTATCTTTCACATCTTTTTTTACATACACAAATAAACCATTCAGTGCTTCTCTTCTTTCTTTCTCGGTTTTGCTAACAATCATTTTGCGTAATTGGAACAGGGGTTGTTCACTTCCTTCGCCATAGAACATATGTTCGGTACGGAACAAACCAATTCCTTCTGCACCAAATTTAACAGCAGTAATGGCATCATGTGGAGTTTCACAATTGGCTCTTACACCAATCTGTTTTGTTTTATCCACCAGTTTCATCAGGTCTTTGTAAGACTGATTTTTATCTATATCAATATCTACCAGTGCCATGCTTCCTTCGTACACAGTTCCTCTTGTTCCATTCAGACTGATCCAATCGCCTTCTTTAATAACTAAACCATTACTGGAATGGAAGTTTTTAGCATCTGCATGAATTTCAATATCACTGCAACCAACGATACAGCATTTACCCCAGCCTCTTGCTACCAGTGCAGCATGAGATGTCATTCCACCTTTTGTAGTAAGGATAGCCTGGGCTTTATGCATACCATCCACATCTTCAGGAGATGTTTCTTCACGAACAAGAATTACTTTTTCGCCTCTTGATGCCCATTCTACTGCATCAGCAGAAGTGAACACTGCACGGCCTTTTGCACCACCCGGACCAGCTGGTAAACCTTTTGCAATTATTGGTGCTATCAGTTCTGCTTTAGGATCAAGCATAGGTAACAGCAATTCCACTAATTGATTAGGTCCAACCCTCATTACGGCAGTGTTTGCATCAATCAGTCTCTCTTTGTACATATCTGTTGCCATGCGAACAGCTGCTACACCATTACGTTTACCAATACGGCACTGTAACATATAGAGTTTTCCTTTTTCAATGGTAAACTCAATATCCTGCATGTCTCTGTAATGTTTTTCCAGTCTCTTTTGTATAGTATAAAGTTCTTTATACTGAACAGGCATCAGTTTTTCTAATGCAGTAAAATGCTCACTCTGTGCATTTTTGGAATATTCATTCACCGGTGCCGGAGTACGGATACCAGCTACTACGTCTTCACCCTGTGCATTTACCAGGTACTCACCATAGAAATGATTTTCACCATTACCAGGGTTACGGGTAAAGGCAACACCGGTACAACAATCATCGCCCATATTTCCAAATACCATAGCCTGTACATTCACGGCAGTTCCCCACTCATGAGGTATCTTTTCTATGCGGCGGTATTCAATAGCTCTTTTTCCATTCCAGCTGGCGAAAACGGCACCTACACCTCCCCACATTTGCTCATAAGGATCATCAGGAAATTCTTTTCCCAAAACCTTCTTCACCATTTTTTTGTAATCGTTCACCAGTTGTTTTAATTCATCAGCAGTCAGTTCTGTATCACTTTTATATCCTTTGCTGTGCTTTATTTGTTCCAGTTTTTCATCCATCAATTTGCGAATACCTTTTCCACCTTTAGGTTCAACGCCAGCTGCTTTTTCCATTACCACATCTGCATACATCATTATCAACCTGCGGTAAGCATCATAAGCAAAACGGGCATCACCACTTTGTGCAATAATTCCCTGGATTGTTTTTTCATTCAAACCAACATTCAGTACTGTTTCCATCATACCGGGCATACTTTTTCTTGCACCTGAACGAACTGATAACAATAATGGATTTTTTTCATCTCCAAATTTTTTGCCGGTAAGTTTTTCCATTCTGGTCATGGCTTCCTGTACCTGTGCATTCAATGATTTTGGATATGTTCTTTTGTTTGCATAGTAATAAGTACAAACTTCTGTAGTTACAGTAAAACCCGGAGGAACAGGTAAACGTAAATTTGGGTGTCCGGCCATTTCAGCCAGGTTAGCACCTTTTCCACCTAACAGGTTTTTCATTGATTCGTTTCCGTCGGCTTTGCCGCCCCCAAAGAAGTAAATATACTTTCCGGGTTTTGTTGTTTTTGCCATAATTTATATTGCTTTTGTGGTGTGCATAGTTATAGCATCGAAAAGGGAATTAGGAAAACACAGGTCAGAAAGTACCTTGATTCTTATCATTCTTTTAAAATGAAAAAATCAGTTTAAGTGTTAAATTGACCGTTAAATGGGCTTTGAGAAAAAGGGGGACTAAATATTCTCGTAATAAGGGATTTCATCGTGGCTGCTGGCTTCTTTTTGTTGCCAGTAGGCCAGGGTAACAATATGCCCATCCCTGGTTTTCAATTGCCTGCCAAAAATTGCATTGATAGTGTTGTAAGTATAATCTGTAACACCTACCGTAAAGGTCTCCGGTTTATTGGCCTGGATTTCAACAGCTGGGGCAGCTTCGCCTTCTGCTGGTTTGGGTGCAGGTGCTGCTTTTGGCGCAGGGGAAGGAACGGCAATAACAGTACATCCGTTGTACTCCAGTAATTCTTTTAGAAAAATCAGTCTTTCAGGATTTACATTCTTCTCCACGATGCCACATTTGACACCGTTCAGTTCTTCAAATTCATGATTTTTATTGATAGCCATAACGAAACTAACTTAAGGAGTGAATGTATTCATAAATCCAGCTTAGCAATCCTATCAAAACGATACTGGTACCGCATAAAATTAATGCCAGCTTCACACCCGGATTTATTTTTATTTTCTCAATAGGCTGTTCATTCTTGTCCATAAACATGGCTCTCACCACTTTCAGGTAATAATAAAGAGAAACAATCATGTTCAGTGCAGCAATAGTGATGAACCAGTAACTTGCTTTTGAAGCACCGGCAGTTAATAAAAAGAGTTTACCAAAGAATCCGGCGGTTGGTGGTATTCCTGCAAGGGAAAATAAAGCAAGGGCCAGTATCCAACTGATTAATGGATTGGTTTTATAAAGTCCTTTATAATCATCAATATTCTCTTTGCCGGAATTTTCAGAAATAACCGATGCTACACCAAAAGCAGCCAGGTTGGAAAAAACATAGATCAATATAAAATAAACCACTGCTGTAATGCCCATATTATCATTGCTGCTGATACCCACCAGGATAAAACCTACCTGTGCAATGGATGAAAAGGCAAGAAATCGTTTAATGTTTTGCTGACGCAACGCAAATAAATTACCGACAACCATCGTAGCGATGGAAAGGATAACCAGCATAGTGTACCACACTTCCTGCATGGGTTGAAATACTTTGTACAGAACAGTTATAAAAATAAAAGCTACTGCACCTTTTGAAATGACTGAAAGGAAAGAGGTGACCGCAATCGGTGAGCCCTCATAAACGTCGGCTGTCCACAAATGGAAGGGTACTATAGATAATTTAAAAGCGAAAGCAGAAAAAAGAAAAACAAATGCCATGATCTGTACAGGGGAACTATCTAATTGTTGCGGTATTTCTGAAAAACTCAACGTGCCGGTAGTTCCATATAGTAAAGAAATACCGAACAGTAAAATACCAGAGGAGAAAGCAGAAGAGAGGATCATCTTCATAGCTCCTTCAGACGAACTTTTTTTCTCCAGGTCAAAATTCGCCATGGCGGCAACTGGTATAGTAGCCAGTTCCAGTGCAAGGTAAAATATAAGCAAATTACCGCTTGAAATCATCAGGAACATACCCAGTAAAGCAGACAACATAAGAATGAAAAATTCAGGAAGGTGGTTGCTTTTCTTCAGCCAATCTGTGCAGAGTAATGAAATAAGATAAACGCCAAGGCTTAAAATATTTTTTTCAAAAGCAATTAACGGAGATGTATAAAACATATCTCCGAAAAGATTTCCTGTTTTCATGAAAAAGAAACCAGCGATAAAATTTATCAGCAATAACACCTGTACAAGTGATATTAAATACTCGTTCTTCATTCCTTTGCCGATTTTTATAAACAGCAAAAGGAAGATGATGGCGGTAATCACCAGTTCACTTTTCATCAATGTGAGAAATTCATTCATCCAATCATATTTTATTTTCCAGCAATTCTGTTCATTATCACTTCTGAAGCCGGTCTCAACAGGTCATTCAACCAACCCGGTGCGATACCAATGGCTAATATTCCGGCTACTAATATTATGGCAGCCAGTTTTTCATTCCAGGTGGCATCAGTCAATTTTAAATAACTTTCATTTTTTATCGGACCCATTGACGTTTGTCCGATAGCTCTTAAAATATACACGGCAGTTACTACTATTGACATGGCCGCAGCGATGGTTGCAATCCGGTGAAAGGTATCATCAACCTGCCATGAACCCATAAAGACGGTCATTTCTGCAACAAATCCACTCAATCCCGGCAGCCCTAATGAGCAAAGACCCACTATAAAAAATACCGTTGATATGAATGGCATCACTTTCATCAGGCCACCCATCTCATTCGTCATGCGGGTATGTGTTCTGTCGTAGATCATTCCGATAACGGCGAAGAAAAGGGCCGTCATCAAACCATGAGATACCATTTGCATTAATGCCCCGGTAATAGCTGTTTGTGTAAGCATACCTATACCCAACAAACTGAATCCAACATGGCTTACAGAGGAATAAGCGTTGATGTATTTCAAATCCTTCTGCATCATAGTCGCAAAAGCTACATATAGAATGTCAATAGCAGAAAGTATTATGATAATATCTGCATACTCTTTTGCTCCTTCCGGTAATAAATAAGTGGCCACCCGCAAGCAACCATAACC
>JBARSW010000317.1:0-2233 GCA_049644925.1 Chitinophagaceae bacterium
TTATCGGCATGCCTACCTGGGATGGTATCAACTTTAACAAACCGGAGTACAAAGGAGTAGAAATAACATATAGTACACCATTTTATCATCCAAAAACGGATAAAACAAGCCTGAGCATAATTGGACACTTTAACAACATCATGTTTGCAAGACCCAGTGACATGGTTTTCCGTGGATATGAAGTAACCTGGAAATATGCCCGGCTATTATTACAATATGAACTCGATATTGCCTCAAACCTTGGCAATAAACAACACAAACTTTTTACTGACTTTGATATTCAACCTGTCATCAATAAACAGAGTATGACACTGGATTACTTTGAAAACAAGAAATTGTATTTCATTAAGTCACTTGATGGTGTAATCAAAGTCATTTATTGATACTGAAAAATCATTATTATCATATCACATAGAAATAAAAAAGACCATCCGTAAATTGGATGATCTTTTTCCTGTTTTCCGCATATCGGCACCCTAAGTTTTAAGGTTTAAGATTTGAGCCAGCTGTTTTTGTTCATCAGTGAGTAATAATGTTTTTCTGATGATGGTTTTGGCATTGGGGGTTTGGATTTCTATTTGAAAAATACTTTCTGCTATTTCAATTGCTTTTTGAACTTTGATGGGTGCGTTTAATGCATGTAACTGCCGTTCCAGTTCTTTATATATTTTGTAAGCAACACAGGTGAGGCAGATATGGGCTTCTATTCGTTTGGGGAGACGATGGTAAATGGGCCGTATTTTCAGGTCAGTTTTGGCTACTCTGAATGCTTTTTCTATTTGCCACAACTGATTGTAGTTTTCCAATATTTCTTCAACACTCAAAGAGCTGTTGGTAACATACCCTTTCAATCCGTCCCAACAGGCATCAGCCTTATATTTTTGGTAATCAATACTTATTGTTATATCGCCAGTTAGTTTTAAATATTTGTTGTAGCCTTTATTATTGATATTACTTTTTGTTAACCGCCCTTTGCCTAACTGCTTTTCTAATCGTTGTAAACCCCGTTCACGGTTCATTTTGTCTTTGGTGGCCCGTTTGTCCGAGTAGGATACGATAAGCCTTGTATTATCTTGTTTTACTAAAACTTTAGTACCCCCATTCTTAAATGGTGTTGATAAAATTTGCCTTTGCAATGACCTGGTTTCGTTTTTTATTCTGGCACCTAATATAAATTCGTAATTGTTCTGGACAAGCCGTTCGACGTTTGCCGTGGATAGCAGGCCCGCATCAGCTACTATCACAAGTTTTTCCAGATTGTATTTCGTTTTAAACGTTTCAATTACCGGCAACAGGGTGTGTCCTTCAAATTTGCTGCCGTCAAAAATATCGTATGCCAGCGGATAGCCATTTTTACTCACCAAAAGCCCTAATACAATTTGCGGATTTTGATGTTTACCTTCTTTTGAAAAACCTGTTTTTCGTAAATCGTCTTCCTGTTCTGCCTCAAAATAAACAGTAGTTACATCATAAAACACTACCTGTGGCCGGCCTTGCAAAATCTGAACAGTATGGTTGTAACTGATTTGTTGTACTAATTCTTTTTGGCTTTTCTGGAGTTTATCTAAGTAGCGATATACTTTATCTTCATCCCAATCTATTTGTTGATACCGGTATAAATACTCCGTTGTTTTTAATTTACTGACGGGGTACACCAACCTGTAAAGCACCAACTGCTTAAAAACCGGATCGTCAATTTTATTAAACCCAATTTCATCAAACAACTTACCTAAAACCAATTCCAGCCCCTCTCTGCGTAACGCTTTAATGCCGTTTAAAAACTGTTCAATCTGTTTGTCTTCAGAAAATAAATCCAGTTTAAGCGAACCTGATTTTTCTTTCATCCATTGTTGGGCATGTTTAATAAATTCCTGTTGCTGAACCAGAGATTTTGCTACACCAAAATTCCTTATCACACGATAGGCTCCTGTGCTTTTATCAATTACCTGAATGGTTGTAAATCCATTGGGATTTTTTTTCTTGCGCACAAACATTCAATAAAGATAAATTACCACCCATCGGCACCCAAAACAAGAAAAAAATGATAAGTAAACTATTGATTCCCCGTCACTTGATTTTTGGAAGAAAAAAAGTGCGGAAAACAGGAGGATTATTTAAAAGCAGTGTAAAAGCCAATAATAAAGAACTGACATCTAAAGAGTTGCTTTCAGACAATTACAGGTATTTTAATCCCAACCCGGTAGGTGTACTTGCCAGCAGCAAAAACTACCAG
>JBARSW010000318.1:0-6883 GCA_049644925.1 Chitinophagaceae bacterium
AGAAGTGGATAGTTCATTGATCGCATTGTTGCGTACACAAATCAAATTGGGATTTTATGATGCTGCATCATCAAGTCCGTATAAGAATTATGGAGCGGACAGTGTTTCCAATAATTATCATACCATGTTGGCAAGAAAAATGGCGCAACAAAGTATGGTGTTGCTGAAGAATGCCAGTCTGCCGGGGGAGAAGAAAAATATTTTGCCCCTAATTAAAAAAAATTATGAAGCCATAATGGTTGTTGGTCCTAATGCCGCTTCGCTTGATGCATTGCTGGGGAATTATCACGGAGTGAGTAGTAAAGCAGTAAATTTTGTAGAAGGCATTACTGCTGCTGTAAATGCCGGAACAAGAGTGGAATATGATCAGGGTTGTGATTATACTGACACGGTTAACTTCGGTGGTACATGGGCAGCCGGTAATGCAGATATAACTGTTGCTGTAATTGGATTTACTCCAGTGTATGAAGGTGAAGAAGGAGATGCTTTTCTTGCAGACGGCAGAGGCGATAGGAAAAATATAAGTTTACCCGCTTCGCATATTGCTTACATAAAAGCATTGCGAAAAGGAAATAAAAAACCAATTATCGCTGTTATCACCGCTGGTAGTGCCGTAGATGTTTCAGAAATTGAGCCTTATGTAGATGCAATTATTTTGGCATGGTATCCCGGTGAACAAGGAGGAAATGCATTAGCTGATATTATTTTTGGTGATGTTTCTCCTGCGGGACGTTTGCCGGTAACTTTTTATCAATCATTCGGTGATCTTCCTGCTTACGATAATTACAATATGCAAGGCAGAACCTATCGTTATTATGATGGAAAAGTACAATTCCCGTTTGGATTCGGATTATCTTATACTTCCTTTGATTATTTATGGAAACAACAACCGGGAAAAATTAATTCTTCGGCTGATACACTTCATTTTTCTGTAAAAATAAAAAATACCGGGAATGTGAATGGTGATGAGGTGGCGCAGGTTTATATTAAGTATCCATCACTTGAAAGAATGCCTTTAAAAGAATTAAAAAGCTTTAGAAGAATTAGTATTAAAAAAGGTGCAGAAAATATAGTTCAATTCAAAATTCCTGTAGCAGAACTACAGAAATGGGATTTGAAACAAAAGAAATGGATGCTATATCCCGGTGACTATACAGTTTCTATAGGCAGCAGTTCGGAGGATATAAAATTAACGTCTGTAATAAATATAAAATCAGGTATTCAATGAAGCAGCTAAATCGTTATACAAATCAATTTTTCAATCTGTTTTTCTTTTTTTCATGTAGTAGTGTACTAATAACTTCCTGCAGCAATAAAACAGGTTCAATTAATGACCGACCTCATTTAACCAGTTATGTAGATCCTTTTATTGGCACAGGCTCACATGGACATGTTTTTCTGGGTGCAAATGTTCCTTTTGGAGCGGTGCAATTAGGCCCGGTTAATATTACTAAAGGATGGGACTGGTGTTCAGGTTACAATTATGCAGACTCAACAATTATTGGATTTTCTCATACACATCTGAGTGGTACCGGCATTGGTGATTTAGGTGATATATCTGTGATGCCGGCTACAGGAAATATTAAATTGGCAATAGGCGTGGCAGGAAAACCTGAGAGTGGTTACTACTCTCTCTTTTCGCATGATGATGAAAAAGCGGTTCCGGGTTATTATTCAGTTTATCTGAAAAGATATAACATAAATGTAGAGCTTACAGCAACTGAAAGAGTGGGATTTCATCAATACACTTTTCCTGCTGCTGATGATGCTAAAATTATTATTGATTTAGAATCTGGAATCGGATGGGATAGCCCCGTATCTGGTAATATTGAAATAGTGAATGATACCACAATTACAGGTTTTCGTTATTCAAAAGGCTGGGCTGTTGATCAACGAATTTTCTTCACTGCCATTTTTTCTAAACCCATAAAAGAATTTTTAATATATGACAGTACTGTTTCTAAAAAAGGAGATTCTTTAACGGGTAAAAAGCTAAGGGGGGTTGCATTATTTTCTACAAGTAAAGATGAGAAGGTCAAATTAAAAGTAGGAATATCTCCGGTGAACAAAGAGAATGCAATGAAAAATATCAAGGCCGAAATACCCGGATGGGATTTTGAAAAAACGGCAGAAAAAGCAGATGCTGTATGGAATACTGAATTGAATAAGATCAATGTGGTTACAAAAGATACTGCCCGCCTCCGGACATTTTATACGGCGTTATATCATACTATGATTGCTCCTTCAATTTTTAATGATCAAAATGGCGATTATCGTGGCACGGATAAAAAAGTTTATACCAATGCTCCATTTACTAACCTGACCACTTTTTCTCTTTGGGATACTTATCGTGCTGCTCATCCCCTTTTCACACTGATGCAATCAGAGAGAGTAAATGATATGGTAAATTCAATGCTTGCCATTTATCAGCAACAAGGGAAATTGCCGATCTGGCATTTAATGGGTAATGAAACGAATACAATGCCCGGCTATAGTTCAGTGCAGGTAATAGCTGATGCATACCTGAAAGGTTTTCGTGGCTTCGATACATCAATAGCATGGAAAGCTGTAAAAACAACCGCTATGCAGGATGAAAGAGGATTGTCTTTTGTAAAAAAATATGGGTACATACCTGCGGACAGTATTTTAGAGTCAGTTGCGTTGGGCATGGAATATTCCATTGCTGATTGGGGAATTGCCCAAATGGCAAAGAAGATGGGAAAGACAGAAGACTTCGAATACTTCAGCAAAAGAGCAAATAATTATCGAAATTATTTTGACGCATCCACCAGATTTGTACGTGGAAGACTTGCTGAAAATAAATGGCGGACACCTTTCAGTCCTTTTGTATCACGCCACATGAAGGATGATTTTTCAGAAGGTAATGCATGGCAATATACCTGGTTGGTACCACAGGATGTGGAAGGATTGATTAATTTGTTAGGAGGAGAAAAATCCTTTGTTGAAAAACTGGATTCTCTTTTTAGTATAAAAGGGGATATGGGTAAAGAAGCTTCTAATGATATTACCGGCCTCATCGGGCAATATGCTCATGGCAATGAGCCAAGCCATCACATTGCATATCTGTATGCCTATGCAGGTGAGCCATGGAAAACTGCCAATAAAGCTAGGTACATTCTTGATAGTCTCTATTTCGACAGACCAAATGGTTTAAGCGGCAATGAAGATGTTGGACAAATGTCGGCTTGGTATGTACTTTCTTCATTAGGATTTTACCAGGTTAACCCATCAAATGGAATGTTTGTATTTGGAAGCCCTGTAATGGATGAAGCAACACTTACACTTAACAATGGAAAAACTTTCCACATCATTGTAAAAAACAATAGTAAGCAGAATAAATATATCCAGTCAATGAAATATAATGGCGCAGCGTATAAAAGATCATATATTCTATATAAGGATTTTATGGCTGGTGGAGAAATGATAATTGAAATGGGTGCAGCACCATCAAAAACATGGGGTGTTAGCAAAGATTCATGGCCGCATTCAACAATAGATGAAAAATAATCTGTTCATTAGTAAAAAGAATTTGCATGACAACCCGGAAAGACTTTATTAAAACAACCAGTGTATTAACAGCAGGCTTATTATTTAACAAGGGAAAATTATTTGCAAATGGGTTTTTTGAATTAGAAAGCAAACGTCCGCCTTTGGCTGAAAGACATTTTACCAGCGAAGCTGTGGAAGCTGCGATCAATAAAATAAAAGCCGGAATTAAAAATAAAGAACTGGCATGGCTTTTTGAAAATTGCTACCCCAATACACTGGATACTACTGTTGATTTTTCTATGGTGGATGGAAAACCCGACACCTATGTAATTACAGGAGATATTGATGCTATGTGGCTTCGTGACAGTACTGCACAGGTTTCACCTTATCTGCCATTTATTCAGCAGGATAAAAAATTGCAGGCACTTGTAGCTGGAGTCATTAACCGCCAGGTAAAGTGTATTTACTTAGATCCTTATGCAAATGCCTTTTACAAAGATGGTTCAAGAGAAAGTGAATGGAAGGCTACTGACAGAACAGATATGAAACCGGGAATTCATGAGCGAAAATGGGAAATTGATTCTTTGTGTTACCCCATCAGGCTTGCTTATAAATATTGGAAAGCCACAGGTGATATTTCTCCTTTTGATACAAAATGGAAAGAAGCAATTCAATTAACTGTCCGCACATTTAAAGAGCAACAGCGTAAAAATGGAGTAGGCCCTTATCATTTTCAGCGAATGACTGACTGGGCTACGGATGGTGTGCCTTTGGTTGGATATGGTTATCCTGCAAAACCTGTTGGTCTTATCTGCTCTACATTTCGGCCAAGTGATGATGCAACATTATTTTCCTATTTGATTCCTTCTAATTTCTTTGCAGTATTATCACTGCGTCAGGCGGCAGAGATGGTCAATAAAATAAGTCATGATGCTGCTCAGGCAAATGAGTGTATTCAATTGGCGGAGGAAGTAAATAAGGCGTTGAAAAAATATGCTACAACTACACATTCGCAATTCGGAAAAGTTTATGCATATGAGGTAAATGGCTTCGGAAGTTTTCATTTAATGGATGATGCCAACGTTCCGTCATTATTATCAATGTCATATCTCGGCGCTGTACCTTCTATGGATACCATTTATCAAAATACAAGAAGGTTGGTTCTTTCATCAGAAAATCCTTTCTATTTTAAAGGAATAGTTGCAGAAGGAGTCGGCAGTCCGCATACAGGTTTGGATCTTATCTGGCCAATGAGTTTTATCATACGAGCATTAACAAGTTCTGATGATGCAGAGATAAGAAAATGTGTTCAATCTTTGATAGCCACCCATGCAGGCACCGGGTTTATGCATGAATCTTTTCATAAGGACGATCCCGGAAAGTTTACACGAAAATGGTTTGCATGGGCCAATACTATTTTCGGCGAATTAATATTGAACCTGTATCAGAAAAAACCTGCTTTGTTACAAACAATTTGACAGTACATTAATATATAATTTTATGAAACCCAAGAGCTTATTTTTCAACACCTGTTTTATTGTTTTCAGTTTTTTTATTGCAGTTAGTACTGCGGCACAGGTAAGTACTCTATCTATTTCATCGGGCTGGAAATTTCATGAACAGGATGAAGCCAGATGGTATCCCGCCAAAGTGCCGGGTGAAGTGCACACCGACCTGCTTTCGAATAAGCTTATTCCCGACCCATATTACAGGGACAATGAAAAAAAATTGCAATGGATTGAAAAAGAAAATTATGAATATAAAACAACGTTTGCTGTTCCATCTGCTGTTTTAAACAGGAAAAATATAGAATTGGTTTTTGACGGTCTTGATACTTATGCAACTGTATACCTTAATGGCCAATTGATACTGACTGCTGATAATATGTTCCGGCAATGGAAAGTTGATGTGAAAAAAATTGTAAAGCCTGCCGGCAATACGCTGTTAATTCTTTTCCGCTCAGCTCAGAATATTGTTGATTCATTGGCAAAAAAAGATATACCATTTGTAATACCCGACAACCCCCGCTGCTATGTAAGGAAAGCACAATATCATTTTGGTTGGGACTGGGGTCCAAAATTTACAACCTGTGGTATATGGAAAGAAGTAAGAATTGAGGCATATGATAAATTACTTGAAGAAAAACCATATACACCTCCTGTAAAAGTAGAATTGGTTCAAAAACCTGATGATAAAGGCACATCGTTTTATTTTAATATCGATGGGAAACCAGTTTATATGAAAGGTGCGAATTATATTCCTTCAGATGCATTTGTAACCAGGATGACAAAGGATGACTACCGAAAAATGCTCATGATGGCGAAAGATGCTAACATGAATATGCTGCGGGTTTGGGGTGGTGGAATTTATGAAAATGATTATTTCTACGATTTGTGTGATTCTTTAGGAATCTATATCTGGCAGGATTTTATGTTTGCGGGAACAATGATACCAGGCGACGATGCTTTTTTTGCCAACGTAAAAGAAGAAGTAAAATATCAGGTAAAGAGGTTGCGTCATCACAAATCGATAGTTGTATGGTGTGGTAATAATGAAAGTGATGAAGCCTTTTTTAAATGGGGGTGGCATAGTTCTTTCCGGATTTCGCTGAAAGATTCTGTAAAACTCTGGAATGATTATGAAAGAATGTTTAAAGACAGTATCCCGCTTTGGTTAAAAGAAGTTGACAACAGCCGTCCTTACATTAATACATCGCCCCGTTATCACTGGTCTGTAGATAAAAGCATAACAGAAGGCGATAGTCATTATTGGGGTACATGGTGGGGTGGAGAAGATTTTGAAGTGTTTGAAAATAAAACGGGCCGCTTTATAAGCGAATATGGTATGCAGGCTATGCCAAATTATTCAAGCATCCTAGCCGTTACTGAACCGCAGGACAGGTATTTATTTTCTGATGTGTTGCAAAATCATCAACGGGCAGGTAATGGATTTAAAAAGCTGGAAGGGTATCTGAAAAAGTATATAATCGATTCTGCTAAAATAAATAAGTTGTCTGTTGAAGACTATATTTATCTGACCCAATGTGTACAGTATTTTGGATTTAAAAATATGATACTGATACACAGAAGTCATGAGCCATATAATATGGGCACTTTGCTTTGGCAGCTGAATGATTGTTGGCCGGTGGCAAGCTGGAGTATTACTGATTACTACAACCGTGCCCCGAAAGCAGCTTGGTATGCCGTTAAGGAAGCTTATCGGGATGATATACGGCCTTTAAGAGACAAGGTCAGACCTAAAGATCTTGTATTATCAAATCCGGGTATAAAATGGCATATTGAAGGAAATAAAATTATCATTAAAGCTGATTCCTTTGCCAAATATGTTTTTATTGATATTGAAGGATACAAGG
>JBARSW010000319.1:0-3111 GCA_049644925.1 Chitinophagaceae bacterium
CTGGTCCTAATAGTAGTGACCTTGGGTATAATCAGTCTGACTTTTATCAACATACGAAATCGGAGTACGAAAGACTAAAGATTGATTCTGCCAGCCGCTCATTAAAGTTTGGACCTGTTGTAAATAACCTGTTTATCAGACTGGGTACATGGATAACAAGTGGCGCTACCCAGGAAGCGTCATTGGCTATTTCTATCAATGGTGTTTCCGCAATACGATTAATGTGTTGGTTCTCATCATTAGTATTTAACGTTTTTGATCCAGTATCTTTCAGGCCATGGCAAAATCAAAGGATAGTTGCGAATAATTATCCAACCTCACTGGGAGAGGGGCTTTATGGAAGCACTGATAATAATTGTTTTGGGAGCACCAAGATTTTCAATTTTGAATACAGGTACACTGATACTGCTAGTCGAAGAAAAATGATGGATTTTATGCGTGATGTTATACCAGATGGGGCTTATGTGGCTGTCAGGAATTTTACTTTAGATCCGGCCTTTGGTTTTCCCAATGCATGGGCAGCGGATTGGGCAGCAGATGAGGCTATTCATGGTCCTGGTCAGTCATTGTACCACTATTTGAAGAATGCCGGACTAAGCAGTATTGACTCATTTTACAGAACCAGGCCCTGGGCATTGGTATATAAAAAGAATGACCCATCATTCACTCCTAAGTGGATTATGGGTGATGGTATGTTTGATAACCCTACTTTATCAGTTGATTGCTCAACGGCAGATACAGTTGGACATATTACTTCACCCGTTTTTGGCCCAGCCAGAGCATGGAAGCAACTTAAATGGAGAGGAAGCAGTGAACCGGCAGGGGATACCGCCACTGTTGATGTGATTGGTGTCAGGGCAGATGGAAGTGAACAAACACTGTTCAACGGACTTACAACAGCTCAGCAGGATTTTGATGTTTCTTCTATTGATCCCAATGTGTATCCATATGTTAAATTGAAAATGAGGACAGAGGACAATATTAATTTTACACCATACCAATTACGGTATTGGAGAATCACATATGTACCGGTACCGGAAGGGGCAATTGCTCCAAACTTGCATCTTGTAGTAAAAGATACACTGGAAGTTGGAGAACCTTATAATTTTAAAGTAGGATTCAAAAATGTAAGCGAGGTGGCTTTTGACAGTCTCAAAGTGAAAATGATAATAACTGACCGGAATAATGTTCCTCATATTATTCCGATTCCAAGACGCAGACCTTTGCCAATTAATGATACATTACAGATAGGCAGTACAGTAAACACAGCTGCAATCCCTGGTGCTAATACAGTATATATTGAAGCGAATCCTGATAATGATCAATTGGAACAGTATCACTTTAATAACTTTGCTTACCGCAGCCTGTATATTAAACCTGACAGTTTGAACCCATTACTGGATGTTACATTTGATGGTATGCATATACTTAACCGGGATATTGTATCCTCTAAACCCGATATTCTGGTAAAACTGAAAGACGAAGCAAAGTGGATGATACTGGATGATACCTCGCTGTTAACATTGCAGGTGCGCTATCCTAATGGAACTCTAAGAAGGTTTTATTTTAATAATGATACATTGCGCTTCAACCCTGCCGGGCAGGCTCCAAATCCTGATAATACAGCGACAATCAATTTTAAACCTTATTTCCAACTGGATGGCGAATATGAAATGATAATTACCGGTAAGGATAAAAGCGAAAATTCAGCAGGAAGTATTGAATACCGGGTATTGTTCGAAGTGATTAATAAACCGATGATCTCGAATATGTTGAATTATCCGAATCCATTTACCACTTCAACTTCGTTCGTATTTACCATTACAGGAAATGAAGTACCGCAGAATATTAAAATTGAAATTATGACTGTTACCGGTAAAATTGTTCGGGAAATTACCAAAGATGAGCTTGGGCCTTTGCGGATAGGCCGTAATATAACCGAGTTTAAATGGGATGGTACTGACGAGTATGGGCAAAAACTCGCCAATGGTATTTATCTTTACAGGGTAGTTACTAACCTGAATGGTAAAGCATTAGATAAATATAAATCGCAAAACGATAATACAGATAAGTATTTTAATAATGGGTATGGTAAAATGTACCTGATGCGTTAAAAAATATTCCTGATTACGAAAAGTCCTGCACAAGCAGGACTTTTTTTTACGCCGCTGATGAACGAATTTTGCTGCTTATATCATGTTATTAGTTAAAACCTGGATAAAAAGAAATTTTTCAGAATGGATTTATTACCGGAATAAAAGACCGGGTAGGAAATCTGAAACGGATAATTGGTTGAACGATTTATGCCGTAGGCAAATTTCAAAATTATCTGATTCTTCTTATAATAATTTTACATATCATGGAGAAGATGGTATTTTACTCTATTTGTTACGTCAGATAAAAGATGTGCCAAATGTATTTGTTGATATTGGAGCTGGAGATTGTATTAAAAGTAACTGCGCTAATCTTGCGGTTCATTACGGATGGGATGGGGTTTTTATTGATAAAAATGATAAACAAATTGCTATTGGCAAACGTTTTTACCGTACAATGATAGACCGGGGTAGGGATATCAGGTTTCTGGAACAAATGATAATTCCTGAAAATGTCAATAATTTGTTGGAGAATTCAGGTATGGGTGGGGAAATCGGATTATTGTCAATTGATGTCGATGGGAATGATTATTGGATTTGGGAAGCAATTAAAGTCATAAAACCCCGAATTGTAGTTATTGAAGCAAAAGTGGAATTTGGGACGAGAAATGTAATTGTTCCATATGGTGATCACAACCATTATTCTGTTGATAAAATGTATAATGGAGCGTCGGTAGAGGCAATACGAAAACTGGGTAAAATGAAAGGATACAAAATGGCCGGCTCTAACAGGCAGGGATACAATCTTTTTTTTGTCAGGCAGGAAGAAAATATAACGGAAGAAAGTGTTGACTCAGTCTTATCTGATCCGGAAACAATACAATCATTTTACCCTGAATCATTTTATAAAAAGCATAATTTTATAACGGTTAATTAGTAATAATGGCGAAGATTGGTATTAATATAGCAACTGGCAGCCTGCAAAAACAGGAAATGATTGTCGGGATCGATCTGGGCA
>JBARSW010000320.1:0-2457 GCA_049644925.1 Chitinophagaceae bacterium
AGCCTCCTGTGATATCGGATCTGAGACTTATTTCTTTCATTATGTAATTGTAAGCCTTAATAAGTATGAGAATCTGAAGAATACTGATTTGCTTAAAAACATCCGTGAGCAATATGCAAAAGCATTAAACGCTACCATAAGTAATATCCGGTCTTTTACTTATAAAGACCTGTATAGCGGTGTGTCCTATCAATTAACTATGCCTGGCAGATACGGGCTGTTCAAAGAAATCAGGGCAGACAATAAAATTTACAGAATAGGCTTATTCAATTCCAGTCGCTATCCAACAAATGACGAACTAGAATTTTTTTTTAATGGATTTAATCTGGCATACTAAAAAACAAAAGACAATATATGATAACGAAATTTATTACCACTGTATTTCTGGCATTATTATATTGCCAGATGATGGCTTTAGCCCAACTACACCAAACCGATTTACAAAAAGCACACCTTAAAGGAAAGGTAAAAAAAATTGTTACCGTTGTGGGAAATCAAAGTCCCAAAGAGGACAACTATAATGAACAGGGAAACTTAATATCTGAAATTGAAGAATACATGAACGAAACCACAAAAAAAGAATATGTATATAATAAAAACGGATTAAAAACGGAAGAAAAGGAGTTTAACAATGACGATAAACCCGAAAGCCGTCTTATTGTAAAATACGATACAAAAAACAATCCTGTTTCTGAAACTTCATATAATAATATAGGGAAAGTCCGTTTTCAGTCTTCCTTTCAAAATGTTTACAACAAAAAGGGGTGGTTGATGCAGGTTACAGAAAAAACTACACTTTTTGATGAATACGGAAAAGTACAGAGCAACTGGACAACCATAATCAAATACGACGAAAAAGGAAGAACTATTGAACAAACCAGAAAAGAAAAAGGTGGAAAAACGGTTTTTCAGCTAAAAAATAAATTTGACAACAATGGAACCGTTGTTGAAAAAACGGAGAAGAATGAATGGAAAACCACCATTACAAGATCTTTTCCAAAGTACAATGAGTATGGAAAAATAGAAGAGAATATTTTGTACATAAATGTTGTAAACAGTAACAAAACAGATACCATTACCGAAAAAAATTATTACGGCAACAATAAGCTTATAAAAAAAATTATCCAAAATACCGGAACCTTATGGACTGAAAATTATGATGAAAACGAACTGTTAATATCACAACAGATAGGTGATGATCTGTACATTACATTTAAATATGATAAAGATGGAAACTGGATTGAACAGGTTTCAACCAATTCAAATAAAACTTTCAATGATCGCTATGGTAATCCCTTAGTAGTTTCAAGTTTTCGTGAAATTGAATATTATTAATTATTATTTGTGATTTAAATTTTCTATCCTGTTTCATAATTCCACACTATTGTAAGATTCTTGTAATTATCAATAACAAAATCAGGGCTGCAATTGAGAAATAATTGGGATCCGGGTTTCTCCATATACAGGCAATAAAAAAAGGCCCACTATACGTAAGCCTTTCATTTCATTCAGCATTATCTTTCTTAGCTAAGGTGCTTGGAAAGGAATTTTGCCATATCAAACATAGATACCTGTGCTTTACCACCGAAAACTACTTTCAGTTTTTCGTCAGCATTGATCATACGTCTGTTTTTTTGATCCTGTAGTTTGTTAGCTTTAATGTAAACCCAGATTTTTTTAACTGCTTCAGTACGGGGTAATGCTTTACCACCTACTACTGCTGCCAGTGCTGCACTTGGAGTCAACGCTTTCATGAACGCAGCGTTTGGTTTGCGGGCTACTTTCTTTTTAGCTACTTTTTTAGGAGCTGCTTTTTTTACTACTTTCTTAGGAGCTGCTTTTTTAGCGGCTGGTTTTTTTGCTGCTGGTTTTTTAGCGGCTTTTTTTGCAGGTTTTGCTGCTTTTTTTGTTGCCATGTTTTTTGTTTTAGATTTTAATGGATGTTCAGTAAATACAATGAATGTCACTTTCATTCATTGTCAAATATAGTTACTTTTCTATTGACAAAACACAATGAAATATGAAAATTAGAAAAGCTTTTGCAATACCCATCCTGTCAGCCAGGCCTTAAAAATGCCAATGGACCGGGTTCTCAGTTTCCTTTTAACCTCCTATTTTCCGGATTACAGACATGGCAGAATCGCTCAGTTGTTTTGACACATTGGAAAGCATTGACAGCAATTGCTGTTGCTGCTGCATAGCATTTTGTAATTCAATATTTGCCAGTTGAGCATCCATTCCAACTAATCTCCACTGGGACTCCAGCTCATCAATATATTGGGTCATCTCCTTTTTTGTAGTGATAGTTCCGGTCTGTATTACTATTGCCTGGCCACGGGTATCGGGAGTCCGCAGGTACATCTTTCGCTGCAGGTTAATGTAGCGATCTTTTGTCTGATTGATTTCCCTGAGCAGGCTGCGGACTTTGCTCATCTCATTGGAAATATTTTTTCGCAG
>JBARSW010000321.1:0-4255 GCA_049644925.1 Chitinophagaceae bacterium
ACATCCTATTTAATACAAGGCTTGCTTTGCGCAAGGCAATTCTTTAATGAGGCAGGTACAGCTGAAACAACATTACGCAATGATATTAATTCAATTTATAATGGTGTGGAATGGAACTGGTTCAGGCAAGGCAGTCAGAACACCTTGTTCTGGCACTGGAGTCCTAACTATGGGTGGGATATGAATATGCAGATAAGAGGATGGAATGAATGTTTGATAACATATGTATTGGCAGCTTCTTCCACTACATTCGGTATTCCTGCAGCAGTATATAACAATGGCTGGAAAGGTGCTCCTGGTTTTGTAAATGGCAATACCTATTTTGGTTACCAGTTGCCACTTGGTCCTGCACAGGGTGGGCCTTTATTCTTTTCTCATTATTCTTTTTTGGGAATTAATCCCAATGGTTTGTCAGATGCTTCTGCTAACTATGCTACACAAACAAAGAATCATACACTCATCAAGTATAATTACTGCAAAGCAAATCCAAAAACATATTTTGGTTACAGTGATTCCGTATGGGGATTAACTGCCAGTGATATTGAAGGCGGTTATACTGCCAGTTCACCTACGAATGACGTAAGTGTAATAGCACCAACAGCGGCCTTATCTTCTTTTCCTTATACGCCGAATGAATCAATGGCAGCATTAAAATTTTTCTATTATGTATTGGGAGATAAAATCTGGAAAGAGTATGGTTTTGTAGATGCCTTCTCCTTACAAAACACCTGGTTTGCTACTTCATTTTTAGCAATAGATCAGGGACCAATCATTGTAATGATAGAAAATTACAGAAGCGGATTGTTATGGAATTTATTTACCAGTTGCCCGGAAGTTAAAGCCGGCATGCTTAGCCTTGGTTTTACAGCACCTTATTTGTAAAATGGTTTATACCGTGTAAGCCTAAAATTTTTTTATTATAATTTTGGGGATAGGTTGAGGATTAAAAAACTTGGATTTAAAAGGCCCCGGATAAAAAAAATAAAAAAATGAAGAACCTGATCAAAAAATGCAAACTAACATTCATTTTATTTGCCTTTCCATTACTTGCACTTTCGCAAAAGGAAATTAAAGTGATGTCATATAATATCAGGCTGGATGTTGCTTCCGATGGTGAAAACCGATGGGATGCAAGAAAAGATAAAGTAGCCGGACTTATGAATTTCTATGAAGCGGATTTTATAGGCGGGCAGGAAGTGCAACATCATCAGCTTAAATATTTACAGGAAAATCTTAATGGATACTCCTATATAGGTGTTGGCCGTGATGATGGAAAAGAAGCAGGTGAATACTCCTGTGTTTTTTACAAAAAAGAAAAATTTGAAGTGTTACAGCAATCTACTTTTTGGCTTTCACCAACACCGGACTCTGTTAGTAAAGGTTGGGATGCTGCTTTTAAAAGGGTCTGCACATATGGATTGTTTAAAGACCTGAATTCGAAAAAAAAGTTTTGGGTACTCAATACTCACTTCGATCATGTTGGTCTGGTTGCCAGGGAAGAATCAGCAAAGCTTATTATTGCTAAAATAAAACAACTGAATAGCAGGAAAAACTATCCGGTAGTTTTGATGGGAGACTTTAACTCCAGACCAGCAGACGCAGCAATAAAATACTTAAACCAATCAATGCTTAATGCAAGGGTGGTAAGTAAAGAGCCAGCCTATGGTCCTGCGGATACATGGAATGGTTTTAAGTTTAAAGAAAAGCCTGATGGCTGTATTGATTACATATTTGTATCTGATGACAGGAGAATTAGTATAACAAAATTCGCCACACTCACCGACTCATACGATATGAAATACCCGTCAGACCACATGCCGGTGCTGGCTGTATTTTTATTAAAAAAATAATCATAAATATTTTTGAAGATGAAATTTATCTTATTGCTCGGGCTTTTGTTTTTCTTAGAAACCAATGCACAACAAAAAACTTATTGTAACCCGGTGAATCTTGATTATGGCTACACCCCTTTTCCAAATTTTGCAGCATGGGGTAAACACAGGGCTACAGCTGATCCGGTGATCGTAAATTATAAAGGCGATTTTTATCTATTCAGTACCAACCAATGGGGTTATTGGTACAGCAGCGATATGCTGAACTGGAAATTTAATTCAAGAAAATTTTTACGACCATGGAATAAGGAGCTGGATGAGTTGTGTGCACCGGCTGTTGGTATTATCGGTGACACCATGCTTGTCTTCGGATCAACCTATACCAGTAAGTTTACCATATGGATGAGTACCAATCCCAAAGCCAATGAATGGAAACCATTGGTAGATTCATTTGACATAGGAGGCTGGGATCCTGCTTTTTTTACCGACACGGATGGTCGTTTTTATATGTACAATGGTAGCAGCAATCGCTTCCCCCTCTATGGTGTGGAACTAAACAGAAAGACAATGCAACCCATTGGTACAAGAAAGGAAATGTACTTATTGGAGCCCGAAAGATTTGGTTGGCAAAGATTTGGAGAATATATGGACAACACATTTCTCGATCCATTTATAGAAGGAGCAGAAATGACAAAATACAAAGGGAAATACTATTTGCAATATGGAGCCCCGGGTACTGAATTTAGTGGTTATGCAGATGGTGTGGTGGTAGGTACAAGTCCGCTGGGTCCGTTTGTGGCGCAATCAGACCCGTTAAGTTACAAACCCGGTGGATTTTCAAGAGGTGCAGGACATGGTTCTACATTCCAGGATAATTATCAAAATTACTGGCATGTATCTACCAGTATTGTCTGTGTAAAAAACACCTGGGAAAGAAGAATAGGAATCTGGCCTGCAGGCTTTGATAGAGATGATGTGATGTATTGCAATACTTCATTTGGCGACTATCCGATGTTTTTGCCTTCGGCAGAAAGACCCGCTTCTTCCGGCCCAGGATGGATGTTGCTGAATTATAAAAAACCCGTTACTGTTTCATCTGTATTCGGTAGTTTTTATGCTAATAATGCGGTGGATGAAAGTGTAAAAACTTATTGGAGTGCTGCCTCAGCAAATAAAGGAGAGTGGCTAACAACTGATTTAGGAAACATTTCAACGGTGAATGCAATACAAATAAACTATGCAGATCAGGATGCAGAATTTCTGGGCAAGCAAACTGCAACTTATCATCAATATAAATTATACTTTTCTTTAGATGGGGTAAAATGGAAAATATTGGTTGATAAGAGTAATAATAAAACAGATGTGCCCCATGATTATGTTGAATTAGAAAAACCTGTGCAGGCCAGATTTATAAAACTTGAAAATATTCATATGCCAACAGGTAAATTTGCAATAGGTGGATTGCGGATTTTTGGTAACGGAAACGGTGCTAAGCCCGAAGCAGTAAAAAGCCTTATTGTATTACGGACTGAAAAAGATAAACGCAGTGCTTATATAAAATGGAGTCCTGTAGATAATGCATTTGCTTACAATCTTTATTACGGAACGTCTCCGGATAAATTATATAGCTGTATTATGATTCATGATTTTAATGAGTACTGGTTCAAAGCAATGGATTCAAGGAAAACATATTACTTTACTATAGAAGCGATTAATGAGAATGGAGTTTCGGAAAAATATAAAACAATGAAAGTTGAATAAGATTAAAGCATTATCAGTTATTTTCTTTTTGCTGTTATTTCCAATTGCTGCGGTTATAGCACAACCCTTTGCATCAGATATCGCATCATTTAAAAAGCAGGATTCAATTTCTTTTCCTCCGCCGAATAAAATATTATTTATCGGCAGTTCGTCATTCACTTTATGGAAAAATGTTCAAGAAGATTTTCCAAAGTATAAAATTCTTAACAGGGCATTTGGCGGCTCACAGTTAACAGACTTAATTCGTTATCGCTACGAAGTGATTTATCCCTATCAGCCAAAACAAATTGTAATGTATTGTGGTGAAAACGATTTTGCAGCAAGTGATACGGTAACTGTTGATATGGTGACAGACCGGTTCAAAGCTTTGTTTAGGCAAATAAGGGCTAAATATCCAAAAGTACCTTTTGCTTATGTTTCCATGAAGCCAAGTCCTTCAAGAAAACACCTGATGAAGAAATACGAAATGGCTAATGAAATTATTTCTTTATGGCTAAAAGAAAAAAAGAGAACAAAATACATAGATGTCTTTCATAGTATGCTGAATAAAGAGGGACAGCCAATGGATGATATTTTTCTGGGAGACAAATTGCATATGAATGCAAAAGGGTATGCCATCTGGAAGAAACTGATTGAACCTGTTTTAATAAAATAATCATGAG
>JBARSW010000322.1:0-2240 GCA_049644925.1 Chitinophagaceae bacterium
TTGACTTATAATTTACTTTCCGGTGTTTTGTATCGTTGAATAAATGCTGAATAGGTGGAATCTTAATATCACCAACAACGGAAGGAAAAGCATATTCAAACACCAGGTAAAGCGTAGTGAAATGAAAAACTTTAGATTTTGTAGGAATGCGTTGTACATCATCATTCCATTCATTAGAAGTCTCTGTATGCGAAACATCATCAATCCATTCTGTCCAGTCAGCTTCAATATCCAGCTGGCCGGTAGTTGGGCCATGCACCAGTAATTTGGTATTTAGTTTAGCCACATTGGCACCAAAATCCCTTTCTGGTTTTAATGTAGCAATAAACGGATAAGTTTGAGTACCCATTTTGCTGAGTGGTTGTTGCACCGCATGTACAAAAGTTAATTCTCTCCAGGGTGAGAACATCCAGTGCTGACCTCTTGCTATACGTTTTCCTACGGCATCATTTAAATTAGTCATGCCCATCATATCCAGTACACCCGAGAGTCTTAAAATATCATTTGGCCGCCAGAAGCAGGCATAGTTAACTTTTACAATTACACCTTTTTGCAGTTTTACTACCAATGCCCTGTCGCCAGGTTCCCATTTTATACTTGGTGTTGCATCTTCTTTCAGAATTATCCGGAATGTTTTCGGATTCATCCATTCATTATAATCAGCGGTTTTATTGGCAGCATTATCCTCCGTTACTTCATCATTAAAATAAAAGCTTGCTCTCCTGGTGTAGATTTCCGGATCGGGTGCTTTAGGGTTGGGGTCATGTGCAGAGATAAAGAATGTAACACCTGCGGCCATCGGGTCCACCAGGTATTCAACCGGAATCGTCTGCAGATTACCATCAACTAATTTCAGATTTGTTGTTTCGCTGTGAGAAACCGTTACCGCAGTCAGCGGGTCTTTATCGTTAATAATTTTTTTATAAATGGCAGCAGCTTCGGCCTGACTGGCAGCACCAAAACCTTTATCAAGCATGGAATGAGTGGTTGACATTTCCACTGTTGTTTTAGGCGGGTTCACATGCCTGATAGCTTCCGGCCTGAAAACATTTTTGAGTACATTGGCATTTTCATATTGCTCCACACTGCTTCCTTCATTACTGCGGATCACCATTACTTCACTTGACTCACCATCTTTAATGGCAGTTCCTAAAAGCAGGAATGGCGCATCAACCGGTTCGTAACGCATATAGCGAATATTTCCAACTACTGCTTCTCCGGCATTTTCGGGAAGTACATTTAAGTCAACACTATTACCTGCAAGGTCAACCGTTCTGATTCGAATAGCATATTTTTTTCCAAAGCGAAGCATGGGCAGCGTTCCTTTTTCAATTGCAGGAATTACATTCAGTTTGAAATCGGCTGTGCCCGGTGTTTTATATTTTTCGGCTTCTTTATTTTTATCATACACTTCTTTATCATCAAGCATCGGGTCGTTAAGCGAACTGCCAGGTCTTGGTACACTCAGGCTCCAGCCTTCCCAGCGGGCAATGGCTTCGCCAACTTTTAACTGAGTTCCTGTTTCTGTTTTTTCTTCTGATGCTGCTGTTTGTATAAAACCTTCATCCGGTTCCATTCCGGGAATATCAATATTTGTTCCGGAAGGATTGAGGTAAGAATATTTATTATTTCTTTTATGCAGGCTGAACCATTTGCTGGGTTTATCTTCCGGTTGTACATCCATCCGGTATCCAAGGTTTAAATCATCTGCAAACAAGATTTCATTTGACAATATCCAGTTTGCATTGGTGCCGCTGGTACCCTCTGGTGCAAGGCCGGGAGCAATGATGAGGTTCTTCAGTTTGTTCATCCGGTCGAACTTTTTACTGAGGATTTCTGCTCTGCCATTTTTTGCTACAGCAATACCTGCCGTACGGTGACTGGGTGTTCCTTCTTTCCTTGGTGCTTCATTATTGAAATAAGGAATTGCCGCTGCATTGGGCATATTATAATTTACCGAATAAAAAATATGGTTTGCTTTTTTAAGCTGTAGGGCATCCATTTGCTGACACAACTTTAATGCGCCGCCATCTGTATCCACCTGGAAAACAGTGAACTCGTTGGTGTTGATTTTTACATGTCCTTTATCAATAAAACTACCGGCAGATGGTTTGCCATAAAAGCCGGTAGCCGTTTTGGTGTAGGCAGTGGCAGGGCATACAATTGTAGTGGGAGTGGCAAAATTTATTCCGGAAAGAATAATCCTGATTGTCTGGTCGCTTTTCATCATTAAACCATCA
>JBARSW010000323.1:0-2401 GCA_049644925.1 Chitinophagaceae bacterium
AGCATTACAGGTTTTGCCAGAAGTTGTTTTAATATGGCACTGAGTAAGAAATGGCCATTATATCTTTCTACGAAAAACACCATCCTGAAAAAATACGATGGGCGTTTTAAAGACATATTTGAAGAAATATACCTGAACGAATTTAAAACAGCTTTTGAAACCGCAGGTATTGTATATGAACACCGGCTGATAGATGACATGGTAGCCAGTGCCTTAAAATGGAATGGCAATTTTGTGTGGGCCTGTAAAAACTATGATGGGGATGTGCAGAGTGATACGGTGGCACAAGGTTTTGGTTCTCTCGGTTTGATGACCTCTGTTTTAATAACACCAGATGGAAAAACAATGGAAGCGGAAGCTGCACATGGTACCGTTACAAGGCATTACCGTGACCACCAGGCCGGAAAACCAACTTCCACTAATCCAATCGCTTCCATCTTTGCCTGGACAAGGGGTTTGGCATTCCGTGGAAAATTAGACAGCAATCAGTCACTAATTGACTTTTGTAATGCAATAGAAAAAGTATGCATAGAAACGGTGGAAGAAGGAAAGATGACAAAAGATCTTGCTGTTTGTATTCATGGAAATAAAGTAACTCATGGAGAGCATTATTTATATACAGAAGAGTTTCTTGATGCAATAGATGAGAACCTTAAAAAGAAAATGGGGTTATAAATTAAATAAAATTTCAGGGCATCAAAATAAGATGCCCTGTTTTTTTATAAATACTATACTTTCAAATTAATGTTATGAAAAATAAATCATTTCTTTTAGGAATACTTTCTTCATTATTATTTCTTCTGGCCTGCAAGTCCGGCCCTTCGGGAGAAGCCTATGTATTAAAAATGCGGCTTAATGAAAGTGACAGTTTTAATCATAATATGAAAGTTAAAATGGATACGAAAGTAACCGGACAGGATATGAAAATGGATATGGATATGGATATGGGCATCTCATTTTATGTAATGGAAAATAAAAATGAGGAAAAGAAACTCAGATTGACCTACACTAAAATGAAAATGAAAATGGATATGGCCAATATGGGAGTTAATACGGATAGCCTGATGAATAAAAACCAGAACAAGATTGTCGGCAAATCAATACAAATTTCCTTGTCTCCTTCTAATGAAATAACAGATGTAAGTGGATTTGACTCATTAATGGTAAAAGAGATGTATGAGCCTGAAACCAGGCAATTAATGGAAAAATCTTTTTCAAAAGAACAATTAAATAGCATGTTTGGAATGATGTTCAGTATGTATCCTTCTAAAGCTGTTCGGGTTGGCGAAACATGGAAAGCCAAAACAAAATTCAATATGGCGAATATTGATATGAATATTACTATCATTTTTAAATTACTTAGTGTAAAAGATGGTATTGCAGAAATAAATGTTGATGGAAAGATTGATGGCGATGGAAAAATGAATCAGGCGGGTATGGATTTAAGCCTAGCAATGAAAGGCACGCAAAAAGGGAAACTACGGATAAAACTCATTGATGGTTACCTGAAAACTGGTTTTTATGATATGGATATGACTGCAGACATGGAAGTACTTGGTCAAAAAATACCCATGAGTATTAAAGCAAACTACGAGATGTCAGGAGAGTAATTCAACCAATTTCATAAATTCGCAAGTATATAAAGTGTTATGAAAAAAAGACAAGACTATATATCCTGGGATGAATATTTTATGGGTGTTGCATTATTATCAGCACAACGAAGCAAGGATCCGGGCACACAGGTAGGTGCCTGTATTGTGAACAGAAAAAATAAAATTGTAGGTGCCGGCTATAATGGAATGCCCATCGGATGTAATGATGATGATTTCCCCTGGGAAAAGAAAGGGGAATTTCTGGAAACAAAATACCCTTATATATGCCACGCTGAACTGAATGCCATCCTGAATAATATTGGTATGGACTTACATGGCTGTAAAATATACACCGCCCTTTTTCCCTGCAATGAGTGCACTAAAGCCATCATCCAATCCGGCATTAATGAAGTTATTTACCTCTCTGATAAATACTCGAACAACGATTCATTTATTGCCTCAAAAATTATGATGGAAAAGGCTGGAGTATCGTATAGAAAAGTTGAATCAAAAATTACAGACATTGTATTATCATTTAAGGAAACGGATGTTTAATTCAGACTAACAATACAACTTCTAATCATTTATTGTAAACTACAAAATGGGTAACCAGTAATAAAGATGACAAAAGAAATACCCAAACCAGGAAGGAAAAAAAATAAACCTTCATTTTTTGAATTAATAACCGAAATACTTGGTTGGGTACAAATTGCAGCATCACCCTTTCTTATCGGATTAGTAATTGGATTAATCATTTATAATTATTTGCCGGGATTAACTGGGATTATTATTGCACTAATAATTGTTCT
>JBARSW010000324.1:0-2714 GCA_049644925.1 Chitinophagaceae bacterium
TAAATTGGCAGGAGCATTTCTTTTTTTGCCATAGTTTTTTATGCATACTTTTTTAATGGTAGCTTTTAGAGATGGTGTTTGCTGTAACACTTTGTAAAGGCCTTCGCCTACTACCCCAAAACCAAAACGACCGATTGTTAATTGCTTGTGTGTTTCCATTTTATTGATTCACTATTTTTAAATGAGATGACTTTTTATCGTCAATAAATAATTTTAGTGCAGCTTCTATCTTTTCATATTCCAGCAGGAAACCATCATGACCATAATCACTGTGAATGGTTAGCAATTGTGCACCCGGTATTATTTTCTGTAAGTATTCTTGTTCAGTGATAGGATACAATACATCTGATGATATTCCGATGACCAATGTTTTTGCTTTAATGGTTTTTAATGCTTTTTCCACTCCTTTCCTGTTGCGGCCTACATCATGACTGTCCATACTTTGAGAAAGGCGGTAATAGCACAGGGCATTGAACCGGTTAACTAATTTCAATCCCTGGTAACGCTGATAATTATCGGCAGCATATATTACCTCTTCATTAAGTGGAACAAAGGCCTTGTCCCTGCTTTGTGTTATCTCGTAACCATTATAATGACGATATGATAACAGGGCTATTGAACGGGCTGCTGCCAATCCTTTTTGCCCCGCATCCTGATGATGATCCTGCCAGGTATTGTCTGCTTCAATAACCATTCGTTGAGATGCATTAAATGCAATACCCCAGGGAGACAAGACTGCATTGGATGCGATGGGTATGATGTATTCAAATAATTCCGGTTCTTCTATCGCCCATTCCAGCAATTGCATGCCACCTGTACTACCTCCCAATCCGATAAATACTTTTTTTATTCCAAGAAATTCTTTTAGGTGCTGATATGTTCTTATCATATCCCGTATAGTGAACACAGGGAATTTCTCATAATAGGGTTGATTAGTCAACGGATTTTTACTTAATGGAGAAATACTGCCATACGGACTACCGGGTTTATTTACACAAATAATAAAATACTTTGCCGGGTCAAAATATTTTCCTTCACCAACTAAACCAGGCCACCATTCCACCGGATTACTGTTGGCAGTTAAGGCATGAAATATCCAAACCACATTGTCCTTTGCGGCATTTAATTTACCATGGGTGGTATAAGCCAGGTGAAAGCCGGGAAGTATTCTTCCCGACTCCATTTCAAATGGCTGATTATGATTAAATACTTTCACGTTGAATAATAATTAGTTTAGTGCTGCACTTTTTTTGACGGTATAACTTATTTGCGTGACGTTAGATAAGTTGTCATTAATGGGACAACGGTTTTTTGCAATGCCAATTATTTTATTGATGGTATTTTCATCTGCATTGGAATCAATGTCAAGTGTAACATTAATGTTTTGAAAACCGGCACGGTTGAATCCGGGCTGACCAATAAATTTTGCAGGATCTAAATCACCCTCAATGGATATATTTAATTTGTTTATCAGAATACCTTCTTCTTTGGCTACTAAATGCACTACCACATTTAAGCAGCCGGCATAGCTTCCCAATAAATACTCCACCGGATTTGGCCCCTGGTCATTACCACCAAGCGACTCGGGTTCATCAATGATGAATGAGAAATTCCGTGCCTTCGCTTCAAACTTAGTGGCATTATGGCTTTCGCCTTTAATAGAAAATGAAAGTGTTGACATAATTCTTAGTATTTAATATTTTAAAAAATGTTCTTTGATTTTAACTATAAGTTTCCGGGATTATGGCTTTTAGAAATTATACTACCAATTGATTTGAAAATACTTTTTGAAAAGCCTGTTCAAAATCTGCTTTAATATCTTCAATGTGTTCAATTCCTATACTGATACGAACCTGATTAGGCAATACTCCCGAAGTAATTTGCTCATCTGCGCTCAACTGTTCATGGGTGGTGGATGCTGGATGAATAGCCAGTGTTTTTGCATCTCCTACATTGGCAAGATGACTTACCAGCTTCAATGAATCAATGAACTTACTTGCATTTTCTTTTGTTCCTTTTACTCCGAAATTAAGCACACCACCATAACCGTTAGTAAGATATTTTTTTGCCAGATCATGATAAGGATTGCTTTTTAACCCCGGATAGCTTACAAAGTCAACCAATGGATGCTGCTCCAGCCATTCTGCCAATGCTAATGCATTTTCTACATGGCGCTGTACTCGGAGGCTTAATGTTTCCAGGCCTTGTAATAAAAGGAATGCATTGAAAGGACTTTGTGAAGAACCAAAATCACGCAGACCTTCTACTCTGGCACGGATGGCAAAAGCAATATTGGGAAGCCCCAGCGGATTGCCTTCTCCAAACACTTCCCAGAATTTGAGACCATGATAACCTTCTGATGGTTCTGTAAACTGTGAAAATTTTCCATTGCCCCAGTTATAATTGCCGCCATCAACAATAACACCACCAATGCTGGTACCATGACCACCAATCCATTTTGTGGCAGATTCTACCACAATGTTTGCTCCATGCTCCAGCGGACGGAATAAATAACCACCGGCACCAAATGTATTGTCCACTATCAATGGCAGATCATATTCTTTTGCCAGGTCGGCAAATTTTTTGAAATCAGGAATATTCAGCCGGGGGTTACCGATTGTTTCCAGGTAAATGGCTTTGGTGTTTTTGTCAATATGTTTTACAAAACTTTCTGCATCATCGCCATCAGCAAAGCGTACTTCAATACCGATACG
>JBARSW010000325.1:0-2500 GCA_049644925.1 Chitinophagaceae bacterium
ACCGATACCCTTTTCCGAAACCGTCGTGCGCAGTTTTTCGAGGGTGTGGGTCATTTGGTCGGCGTAGAACTTCATTTTTGGCTTGCCTGGACCCTTGAACTGGGCCTCGACGCCTTTCAGATAGGTATCCGCTGGCTTGACCTTCTTGCCGATGAAGCCATGCTTCAGGGCCGTCTCGAAGGGTTCACCCTTGGTCTTGTCGGCCCAGATCACCTCCACCGCCTCGCGCGCGCTGTAATCCCGGCCCGGCTGTAAGACATGTTCCTTGAGTTTCCAGGCGTTGTTGACCTCGGCGATATAGGCGTCGCGCAGGTCCAGGCGCTTGGCGAGTTCCCAGAGGACATCGTAGGCATCGTGCTGGATGCCAAAGACATTAGCCACCGGCTGACGAATGGCCGTGTGCTTGGTGGTCGGCGTCCAGCGCGTCGGCGAGAGGTGCCAGGCTTCGAGGTAGGTAAGGTCTGGTAGCACCATGTCCGCCATCCAGGCCACTTCGCTCATGTGGACCTCGATGACGACGTTATAGGTCTTCTCCAGGGAACGGAACTGGGTGGCGGTATCCGAAGTGGAGACCGGCCGGTTGGTGGCATAGAAGATCTGCATCTCGGGCTCGTAGGGCAGCCCATAGGCGGCGGGGTCCAGCACCGTCAGTGCCACCTGCTGACAGACATCGTGATGGACGTTAGGGAAATAGACGCTTTTGGCCAGATCCACTCGCTTGGGTGGATACTCGCACTTGGCGGGCTCCATGTATTCGGGCTTGTCGTAAACCTTGCCGAGCACCATGCCGCCCACGGCATCCGGGTTGCCGATCAGCATTTGCAGCAAGAGACCGGCGCGCCAGGTCTGGACACCGTGTTCCTTGGCCGACAGCCCGCGCCAGGTATGTACCATGACCGGCCGGTATCTGTGGGTCAGATCACCCACCTTTTTGGTTTCCCCGATACGGGCCGCGCGGGCGATATCCACCGCCAGTTGGCGGATGGTCTCCGCGGACACCCCCGCCACCTCGGCGGCATAGTCCGGTGTCATTTCCTTCAGGCTGTCGGCGAAGACATCGAAGGCGGTGCGTGCCTGTTTGCCCCCGACCTCATGGCTGCCGCGCAGGGCAGGGACCACGCCTTCGGCGAAAACGCTTGCCGTCTGGGTCACGCTATCCCAGACCAGGGGCTCGCCCTTTTCATTACGCAGCACCTTGCCGTCGTCCCCCACCAGTTGCGGGGCGTTGGTGTAGGTGTTGAGGAAATCGGCGTCGATGGCGCCGGACTCGATCAGCAGGCCGGAGAGGGCCAGCAGAATGACGACATCCTTGCCTGGCCGCACCGGAATCCATTGGTCCGCCTTGGCTGCGACATGCGAGAACCTGGGTTCGACCGCCACCACTTTCATGCCCCGCTCATGGGCGTCAGTGACGGCGTGATCCAGCCACCGGGCATATTGCTCGGCCTCGAAATAGTTGGAACCAAAGACCAGCAGGAGGTTGCAGTGCTCGATGTCAGGGAGAAATCCGTGGTACCCCCAGGTCATGTCATCCGCCACGTGACGGGCAGCTTCGCAGGAAGTGGTGCGGTGGATGACATTGGGAGTACCGAAAACCTTGCAAAAGGCCTTGGGGAACTCGTCGCCAATCAGGTACTTGCCATGGCCGTGCTGCCAGATCAGCTTTGAAGGATTGTCCTTGCGGATCTTGTCCAGCCGCTCCGTCAAGGTTTGGAAGGCTTCCTCCCAGGAAATCGCGACCCACTTGGGGTCCTGATCCATGCCCTTGAGGGGATTGGTGCGCTTGAGAGGCACCTTGACCCGGTAGGGGTTGTAGACTGAGAAGACACCGGAAACCCCCTTGGGGCAGATACCGTGGTTGTAGTATTCGCGGCGGGCGGCATCCGGAAAAATCGAGCGGATGACGTCACCCCGCTTGTGTACCTCGATGCCGCAGAAGTTGACGCACTGCACGCAGGTGGATTTGAAGATCTCGTCGGGCGAGCGGTTTCCCGCCAGGGCCGAACCCACTTTCGGGAAGGCAATCAAGCCACCCGTGGCTGCGGCATAGCCGGCCAGGGTGATGATTCCCTTAAGGAAATCGCGTCTGGTGATCATTATAATCCCATCTTCTCCCATGGTTGATAGAGGTAGGTGTTTGTGATTTTTCCGGTAATTGTTAATATTATTTATATGGTTTTTATGCGGCTGAGTGTGGCGCCAGCGACGCCACCTTTTCCTTATCCAAGCATAGAAATGAGAAATGTCATAGGAAAGAAACTCGTTTATTGACCTATATCAATTAGATATCGCTTTAATAACGATTGACGTCCCTTGCGGCTTGGTCAGGCCATGATGTTTCATCTTTTGCCAGAGGGTCTTGCGACTGATGCCCAGGTGGGCGGGGGAGCGGATTGTGCCGGGGTCCTTAAGGTGGACCCGGACGACCAGGACATCCTCGTCATGCGACCGGTTGAAGATGACGATGTCCCTCTTGGCGGGCATGGCAGCGGTTCTGGCG
>JBARSW010000326.1:0-4021 GCA_049644925.1 Chitinophagaceae bacterium
CAAGTGGTGGATTATTGTATGAACGATAGCCTGTATGTTGTTTTAAATATGCACTGGGATAAAGGCTGGCTCGAAAACAGGATTAACAAATTAAACCAGCAACAGGTAAATGAGCGATTAAAAAAATACTGGACACAGATAGCAACTCAATTTAAAAATTATGATGAGCATTTATTATTTGCAGGTGCCAACGAACCCGATGTAAAAAAGAAAGAAGACATGAGTGTGTTACTTTCTTATTATCAAACTTTTATTAATGCAGTACGTGCAACCGGCGGCAATAATGGTTCAAGAACACTTATCATCCAGGGACCGGCAACAGATATTGATCACACCAATAATTGGATGAATGATTTGCCGGAAGACAATATTAAAAACAGGCTGATGGTTGAGGTGCATTATTATACACCCTTCCAGTTTTGTTTAATGAATCAAGATGCCAGTTGGGGTAAAAAATTTTATTACTGGGGAAAAGATTATCATTCCAAAACAGACACAGCTTACAATGCCAAATGGGGCGAGGAAAGTACCATAGATGAAAAATTAGGGTTGATGAAGCGCAAGTTTGCCGACAAGGGAATACCTGTAATTATTGGTGAGTTTGGAGCATATAAGCGAAGACTACCTACTGGTGCAGATCAAAAATTACATAATGCATCAGTAGAATATTTTCAGCAATATTTTGTAAAGGCTGCTGTCAGCAATGGGTTTGTTCCATTTTATTGGGATGTAAATATGGGTTTGTTTGACAGAGGCAAAGGCAAAATCCGGGATAGAGAAATTTTAAATGCAATCATGCAGGGAGCAAATGAAAAATAGTTTTATGAATCATCTAATTAAGCTATTAGTAGCAGTCTTTATTTTTTCGCAAGCCAGCGGGCAAAATGCACAACGCTTTTTTCCTGAAAAGGATTTAATTACTACAGGTATTTATTATTATCCCGAACACTGGAGCGAAAGCCAATGGGAACGGGATATTCAAAAAATTTCGGAAATGGGTTTTGAGTTTGTGCATATTGCTGAGTTTGCCTGGTTTAAAATGGAACCCACAGAAGGGAAGTATGATTTTTCCTGGCTCGATAAAGTTGTACAGCTCTGCGAAAAATATCATTTAAAAATAGTGATGTGTACTCCTTCGGCCACTACACCAACATGGATGCGTATAAATTATCCCGAAACCTTTATCATGTATGGCAATTACATTAGAGGAGAAAATGGTACAAGGGGATTGGGTTCTATTGTGAATACGAAATACAGAACGTTTGTACAAAAAATTGTAGCGCAAATGGCTATACGTTACGGGAAAAATAAAAATATTACAGGATGGCAGTTAGATAATGAACCACCTGCTTTAGCCGATTATAGTCCTTCCTCTCAAATAGCATTCAGGCAGTGGTTAAAAAAGAAATATAAAACAATAGATGCTTTTAATGAAGCATGGGGCGCTGCTTTTTGGAGCCAATGGTTTAATAATTTCGAACAGGTGGTTATTCCCAATACTTCATTGGTAGGATGGTGGGGAAATAACCCACATGCCCTGCTTGATTTTAAAAGATACTGCGCCGATGCACAGGCAGAGTTTCTCGATTTCCAGGCAACTGTTTTAAGAAAACAAATTTTACCTGCACAATATATTACCACCAATTATACAGCAGTGTGTACAGGTGCAGATGCCAGTCGCACAAAAAAATTAGACCTTGCTACTTATACGGCTTATCCCAACGGTGGCAGCAGTAATTTGGGCGAGCAGGGTTTTAGATTGGGTGACCATAAAACTGTTTTATTTGCAAGCGAATTTTATAAATCAGTGGGAGGTGTTAGCGGTGTTATGGAAATGCAGCCAGGCCCGGTAAACTGGGGTTCCTACAATCCATTACTTACACCCGGAACAGTGCGTATGTGGTTGTATCATTGTTTTGCTGCAGGTGGTAAACTCGCCTGCTCTTACAGGTTTCGGCAAATTTTGTACAGCTCAGAGCAATATCATTCAGGTGTAATTAAAACCGATGGTGTTACGCCATCACCGGGTGGTGAAGAGTATATTCAATTTATAAAAGAAATAAAAGACATCAGGAAACAGTACAAACCCGAAGCTAAAATGCCGGAAAAACTGGCTGCAAAATCAACCGCTATACTTTGGAATTTAGAAAACTATTGGACTATTGACCGGCAAAAACAAACCTTTCAATGGGATGCCTGGAATTATCCTGTAAAGTTTTTGGAAATATCAAAATCATTGGGAGCTCCAACGGATGTAATACCCGAAATAGCCAATTTCTCTAAATATAAATTTTTGATTGTTCCTGCTTATGAAATGGCCGATGCAGCATTGATAAAAAAATGGAACGACTATGCAGCAAACGGAGGTCACTTAATTATTACATGCCGCACTGCTGTAAAAAATCGCAATGGACATTTTTGGGAAGCAGAATGGGCTGCTCCTATTTCTTCATTGATTGGTGCACAGGTTAAAGCTACAGATATGCTTTCGGGTTATGCCAAAGGCGATGTGTTGATGAAGTCATCTCACTACAACTGGAACAATTGGGCCGACCTGCTCGAAGCTGATAACAATACTGAAGTGCTTGCCACTTATGATAACCAGTTTTACAAGGGGAAAGCCGCAGTTGTAACAAGAAAAGTTGGTAAGGGCTCCGTTACTTATATTGGTGTAGATACTGACGATTCAAAATTGGAGAAAGACATACTGCGGGAAATTTATACCAATGCCGGGGCTGTCACCAACGATTACCCCGAAGGTGTTTTTGTGTATTGGCGTGATGGATTTTATGTAGCTGTAAATTATTCTTCTGCTAATTATATAATAGATGTTCCCGCAACTGCAAAAGTTCTTGTGGGCGAGAAAACGCTGAAGCCTGCAGGAGTGTGCGTTTGGAGCGAATAATATTTTAAATCATAAAATGACTACTATAATGAAAAAAGGAATGCTGCTATTTTGGATGTTGCAAATTGCGATTTCACTAACTGTACCTGTATCTGGGCAAAGAACTATCAGTATTGATTTTAATAAATCTTCCGGCAAGATGAACACCATGTTCAAAGAATGTGTAGGTGCAGGGCGTGCCAATGAAGGATTACGTGCCGACTGGCAACAACAGTTGGCCTATGTAAAAAAACAATGCGACTTTAAGTATATCCGTATGCATGGCTTATTAACTGATGATATGGCTGTTTATACCGAAGACAATAAGGGCAATCCCATTTACAGCTATATGTATGTTGATGCATTGTACGATTATTTATTATCCATTGGTGTAAAACCTTTTGTAGAGCTTGGTTTTATGCCGAATGCATTAGCAAGTGGAAACAAAACCATTTTTTGGTGGAAGGGTAATGTTACACCTCCAAAAGATTATAACAAATGGGAAGCCTTTATTAAAAATCTGGTTGAGCATTTTACAGAAAGATATGGTGTGGAAGAAGTGAAAACATGGTATTTTGAAGTATGGAACGAACCTAATTTAACTCCCGGTTTTTGGTCGAGTACGCAGGAAGAATATTTTAAATTATACAAGTACACTGCAAGTGCTGTAAAGAGTGTGAACCCTGCCTATAAAGTAGGAGGTCCGGGAACTGCAGGTGCTGCCTGGGAAACAGAGATGATTGATTTCTGCGAAAAAAATAATGTGCCTATTGATTTTATCAGCACACATTCTTACGGAGTTAATCAAGGTTTTTTGGATGAGTATGGAAACGGTGGCACTGCGTTGAGCAAAGACCCAATGAGTGTAAGCGGCGATGTATTGCAATCAAGAAAAGAAATTACAGAGTCAAAGAAACCTAATTTGGAATTGCATTATACCGAATGGAGTTCTTCTTACACACCTGCCGACCCGCTGCACGACAGTTACCACGAAGCAGCTTATATTTTAGAAAAAATGAAACAGGTAGTCAACTCTGTACAATCAATGTCGTACTGGGTTTTTACCGATATTTTTGAAGAGCCAGGTCCACGCTACACGCCTTTTCATGGCGGCTTTGGATTGCTCACTATACAGGG
>JBARSW010000327.1:0-2297 GCA_049644925.1 Chitinophagaceae bacterium
CCCCGCAGATCCAGTTTTTTATCTACCAACCTTTCTGATGGTGGCCGGGCTGCAAAATAAATTTCTTTAAAGTGATCGGATGAAACTGCTGTTACTTTCACAGCCTCCTGCAATCCCAACAGGCTTACTAATTCTTCTGCCACTTCCAGGCGGCCCGTTATACCTCCGCATACCATATTATAAAGGCCCCAGTATTCTTTTTCCAATAGCAGTTTTACATTGCGGGCAAAGTCGTGGGTATAAGTGGGTGTTCCCAGTTTATCATTTACCACCAGCAGTTCTTTTTTACCTGCTTTAATCTGCTCCATTATTTTCTGGATAAACTTTTTGTCTTTTTTAGGACCGGCTCCCATCATCCAGCCGGCACGGCAAACCAGGTAACGGCTGCAATGCTGTTTTACATATAATTCACCTGCATACTTACTCCTTGCATAATGACCTAAAGGATTAGGGACACTCCAGTCATCATAAATATCCTGTTTACCATCAAATATACCAGCCGTACTAATGTACAATAAAGGAATATTCAGCTCATTGGCTATATATACTGCATTTTCAACTGAAATGGTATTGGTAAGATAAGTATCATCCTGGTTCATTTCACAATACTCCAGGCTGGTATATGCCCCTATGTGGAATAGATAATCCGGTTTAAAGTCTTTTACATCTTTCCGGTAGGCGTCATAGTCCCTGAAATCCAGGAACTGCAGCCAATCTTCATTCAGATCAATATCGGTACATTTCAATTCAAATTCATTCCGGAACACTTTATAAAAAGCTTCGCCCAGCATACCGCCTACCCCGGCCATGTAAATTTTTTTCTTGTTACTCATTATGGTGTAATTACTGTTTTAAATACCTGCAAATATTTAGGAAAATTAGCGTTAACCGAAAATAATTCCTCCACTGTTTTTCTGCCCTTGATTCCCATTCTTTTTCTCAATTCCACATCATCAATAAGTTTAATAAGGCTGTCAATCCATTCCTGCTCTGTAAATGCCATAAAACCCTGTTCGCCGTGTTGCATAATGCGGTAATTGGTTCCATAGGCAGTAGCAACAAATGGTATGGCAATAGCCATATAGGTCAATGCCTTCAGGCTGCTTTTACCCAACGACCATTCTTCGGGAACAACCGGATAAACACCAATATCTATATGATGAAGATCCTGCACTTCATTTTCTGCTGTCCACTGAATAAAATCTGTGGGTACTTCTTTCATCTGGTATTGTTTATTGGCAATCACCAGTAAGCGGATATTTCGTAACCGGCTTACTGCTGCCAGTGCTGGTTGCAATGTTTCCAGAAAAGGTATAGTACTGTGCGTTCCTGTCCACCCAATGGTTACTATTTCATGCTGCAGGTATTGAGAAACAGGCAGGAAACGTTCCGTATCGAATGTGGAGGAAATATCTATAACTCTCTTAAATTTATTTATACCCAGCGTTATCTCCTCCAGCCTGGGAGTACAGACAATAACATACTGTGCATGCTTTATCAGCACAACAGGTTTTTTCGTTCCTTTCAACCGTTGAAAAAAATTGGTTTTGATATGATAATCCTTTCGAACAAATATCATATCATCAATATCATAGATCACCCGTTTATTGAATAGAAAAAGTAACCTTTCATATACTGGAAATCCCAATGGTGTTACCCATAGGTTCACAAATACGGCATCATAAAACGGCGACCTTACCAGGTCCCATGTTCTTTTTACATATCCAAATAGTGTCCAAAAGATTTTTTCTGCAATCTTGCCTGGTTTATAAATTATTTTCCAAAAGCGGTTGGTTTGAAATGAAGATATCGTAAAGTCGTAACCTTCTTTTTCCAGGAGACCAAGGTATTGCTCATACGTTAACCGTTGGGTGGCTGCTGTACCCCTGGGACTTGGACAAAGTACCAGGACTTTCTTTTTTTTATTCATGCACTGCCTTAATCTAATATTTTTTTATAAACTGAAAGATAAATGGCACTTCCTTTTTCCAGGTCAAAATAATCGAAGGCAGCCTGTCTTATCTTTTCTTTAGGTATTGCAAGCAGTTCATCCATTTTTTCAATCACCCTGTCATAATCTGCATCCGTAAATTCTTTTACCAGCAAGCCTGACTTTGTCTCCCTGATGATGGCGCCTGTATCACCAATATCATTACAAATAACAGGAATTCCCATGCCCATCAGTTCGGCATGCTTGGTCGGTGAAGAAGCAATTTTGGAAAAAGTAGGACGTATAAAAAAGATACTGCAATCACTGAGGCTGATATAAGCTGGCAGTTCATTCCGGTGGGCAAACC
>JBARSW010000328.1:0-3013 GCA_049644925.1 Chitinophagaceae bacterium
GGCACCGGTAAAACAAAAACATTACAAGTATTGGCAGAAGGATTGAGCGATGCAAGCATTCCCGTGTTGATGATGGATATTAAAGGCGATTTGAGTGGTATTGCAGCAGCTGGTACTGTGAATGATAAAATTACTGACCGTTGTCAGAAGTTATCCGTAGTATTTAAACCGAAGGCATACCCGGTTGATCTGCTTTCATTAAGTGAACAAAAAGGAGCCAGGTTGCGGGCCACCGTTAGTGAATTTGGCCCTGTATTACTTTCAAAGATCCTTGGACTGAATGATACACAAGGCGGCTTTGTTGCCATGATATTTAAGTATTGTGATGATAATAAATTGCCGTTACTAGATTTGAAGGATTTCATTAAAGTTTTACAATTTGTAAGTGATGAAGGAAAGGAAAGCATGGAGAAAGATTATGGAAAAATTTCCACCACTTCTACCGGGACAATTTTGCGGAAGGTGATTGAATTGCAACAACAGGGAGCGGATATTTTCTTTGGAGAAAAAAGTTTTGAAGTGGACGACCTGATGCGGATTAATAATGAAGGTAAAGGGATCATCTCTATTGTAAGAGTAACAGATTTGCAGGACAGGCCCAAACTCTTTTCCACCTTCATGCTCCAGTTGCTGGCTGAATTATATGCCACTTGTCCCGAAGAAGGTGATATGGACAAACCAAAGCTTGTTATGTTCATTGATGAAGCTCACCTTATTTTCCAGGAAGCAAACGCTGCATTATTACAACAGATAGAAACAATTATTAAATTAATCCGCTCCAAAGGAATTGGCATTTATTTCTGCACACAAAACCCCATGGATGTACCGGCTTCTGTACTGGCACAATTGGGATTAAAAGTGCAACATGCCTTAAGGGCATTTACAGCGGCTGATAGAAAAGTAATCAAACAAACCTCAGAAAATTATCCAGAAACGGATTATTATAAAACGGAAGATTTAATTACTCAATTAGGAACCGGTGAAGCGTTAGTAACGATCTTAAATGAAAAAGGAATTCCAACGCCATTGGTACATTGTATGTTGCGGCCGCCACAAAGCCGAATGGATATATTATCTGATTTAGAAATTGATGCATTGGTGGGTAAGTCTAAAATTGCCGCCAAGTACAACCAGGTAATAGATAGCGAAAGTGCTTATGAAATTCTTACGGAGAAATTAGAAGAAGCAGCTAAAAGGGATTCAGATGAAAAAAAAGAGGAAGCAGAAGAGAAAAGACCAGCTAAAAAAGAAAAAGGATTCTTCGATAATCCTACTGTAAAAAGTATGACCCGTACGGCAGGAAATTCTATTGTACGAACATTATTGGGAGTATTAGGATTGGGCGGAAGAAGTAAACGAAAAAGTCTATTTTAATTTAACCCAACCACTTTTATCCATTTCAATTTTACTTTCAGCCTGGAGGAATTCAATCACCTTCCAGGCTTTTTCTTTTTTTATACCAGTCAGCTTCAACAACAGATCTTTGGTATGCAGGGATTCATTTTTTAGCATATTGATGATACGGTGATAAAGTATTTCAAATTCTTCTTTAGTTAATTGAGCAGATTTCTGCTTCAGGCAATTATCACAGATTCCACATGTTTTAATATGTTCATCACCAAAATAGGAACCGATAAGCTGGCTCCGGCAGGCACTGCCTTCTTTTACATAGTTTACCATTTGCAACATCCGTTGCCGGAATTGTTCCTTCCGTTTATTGTAAGCCACCATATTGATGCTGATATCATCTGCCTTGATGCGGTTTCGAAGCAGAAATAATTGCGGTGTATCTTTTTGTGGCCTGTATTCAATGATGCCAAAAATATTCAGTGCCACCAATTGTTTTTTCACTTCTTCTGCTTCCGTTCGCATTAATCCGGCTATCACTTTTTCAGAAATGGAAGTGGAACGGTCAAAGATGCCTTCATAGGATCTCAATAGTGTTTTGATAAAAGACTCTAATGCAGTATTATTCTTCTCAAATTCATACAACACATCTTTATTTACGGTAAACATTACCGACGAAGGAAGAAAAACCTGCTCGTTCAAAGCCAGCCAGCCTTCCTGCTCCAAAGCTTTTAATGAATACAAAGCAGTATGACTTGCCTGTTTAAATTTTCTCAGAAAATCACTGATGTCGAAATCATAGTATTCTCCTTCGCCTGCACCAGTTGGTATTTGCAGGTAGTTGGCTACTGACTGGTAAATATTTCTGATATCTACCAGTGATGGGAAACGAAGTGCAGCAAACTCCAGCAATTCATGTAAGTCCCTTTCGTCGTATAAAAGAACAGCATAAGAAGTTTTACCATCTCTTCCGGCACGGCCTGCTTCCTGGTAATAGTTTTCCAGGCAATCAGGAACATCAGCATGTATTACGGTACGGACATCAGGTTTATCAATACCCATTCCGAAAGCATTGGTACAAACAATCACCCTTTTTTTATTATAGATCCATGCCTCCTGTTTTTTATTTCGTTCTTCCTGCGGAAGGCCCGCATGATAAAAATCGGATGATATATGCTGAAGTTGCAGTAACTCACTTATCTCTTTTGTTCTTTTACGGCTTTTACAATAAACAATCGAACTGCCGTTTACCTTTCTCAGTATCTCAATTATCTTATTGATTTTAGAATCTACTTTAAAAGTACTGTAAGAAAGATTCGGTCGTTCAAAGGATTGTCGAAATACTTTCCAGTTAATGAATGAATCCCCGGATTGTGGGGCCTGCTTCTCACTCCCGAAAGGAAGATGTGTTGGGGGTGTGGTCAGCTTTTCACATATCTCATGTTGCACATCAGGAGTAGCCGAAGCCGTTAGTGCCAGTACAGGAACATGTGGCAACTCTTCCCGTAATGCTGCTATCCGCAAATAAGGCGGACGAAAATCATGACCCCATTGAGAGATACAATGTGCTTCATCCACGGCTATTAAATTAATGCCCAGTCCGGGTAAGTATTCTTTAAATAAGGAAGTTTCTAATCTTTCTGGAGAAACATAAAGGAACTTACAG
>JBARSW010000329.1:0-15583 GCA_049644925.1 Chitinophagaceae bacterium
CACTTCTAACATTTCCTTTTCTATAAAATAAAGTCCGGGAAGCTGTACCCGCTAAGAAAAAATCTACTTTATTGAACTTGAAAACACCTTGTGCCCAGGCAGCTGCTTTATTGATATTGATATTATAGTCATATCCGAATTTATCTCCTGCATAAAGAATTTGGTTGGGATGATCCAGATCAAATTGGTTGGCAATATTATCAACAGGATAATCTCTTTCAGCAAACTGGTTGACATTCACATAAAAATCACCACCCAGCAAGTCATCTACTCTTTTGAAATAATGATTATTTTGAAACTGGTAGGATGCGCCTGCAGTAAAATCTATTTTATCTCCAAATTTGGTATTAATAACAGAGTTGGCATTATAACGTTGTGTATTGATTACCCTTTCTTCTATTATATAGCGGGACCGGTGACCGCTAACTGTATTACCGGTAATACCATTTGCGTCGTTAATAGAGGCAAAGCTGGCCCTGTTAACATTGTAAAGATTTTGCCAGTTTACCTGGCGATAGTTAATATCATTCTTCATCAGGTCATAAAGCATCTGTCCCTGAACAGGGTCTGTAGTGCTTGCCCAGGTAGAAGTATAACTTGGTAAATAACGGTAATAATCCGGCCTTGGGTCAGCCGCATTATACCAGTCAAGTGCAGTGATACTTCTGTCGCCAAATGAATATCCTGCCGCAGTAGTGATAGTTGTATTATTGTTGATACGAAAATCATGCGTCAGAATTACAACCGGTTGATGGCTTCTGGCGATGCTTGCATTTCGTTTAACACCGTTTTGATAACCCCAGTTAGGATTATAATAATTTGTTCCGGACAGGTCAATCATTTCCTGTACAGATGCGCCTTGTCTGCCATTTTCGGTGGGTGCTCCGAAAACAGTTAATGATAAAAGATGATTCTGTCCAATCCGTTTATCAACTGCACCAAAATATCCCCATCCATTATAATAAGTACCGGGAACAAATCCTTCACCAGCCCATCGGCGGCTTCCACTCAATGTAAATGCCCATCCATTTTTGCTTAAGCCCGTTGAGTGAGTGATCATCATGCGGTTGCTATAATTACGGTTTGATGCCGCATAGCCAATACTCGTTTGAGCCCTTTGTTTACTGGCCCTTGAATCAATATTGGTGTTGCTGCCAATATCACCAAAGGCAAATGTATTATAGCGTAATCCCCAGGACACATCCCGGTTTCGCATTACATCATTCAATCCACCCCACAATCCATAGGGAGTAAATCCATTATCCAGATTATCCATAGGTATCCCATTCATATACGTACTGAACAGGTCATTATCATAACCCCGGATCTTAAAACGAACAGCACTGAAATTAAATGATGCGGCAGAATAAAAAGGATCTCTGCCTGCTGTCAGTAAAGAGGAAGTATTCTGGCTTCCCCCATCACCCAGATCATTCTCATCCAGTGATACGGTGGGAATATTATCCAGGACCCCTTCTTTTAACTCATCAATAATTGAAGTATCTTTTTTAGCCGTTGAATCAATCTGTGCCGTGGCAGAAGTGCCGGCAAACAACATCAACAGGAATAACAGTCTCGGTTTTAGCATTTTATTTTATTTTTTGCAAGGGGACAAAAGTAGTAAGGATATACTTATCAACGTAAAAAAGATAGGCACATAATATTTTATTAATGTGGCACATCCTTTTAATTATTGTCAGCGTCATATGTTTCTGTAAGTTTGCCCTCTCATTTATTTTTTGTTTATGAAAAAAATCCTCGCCTTATTTCTCTTTTTTTCCATTTTTATTGCTGCTTTCAGCCAGAAAAAAGAATTTAAACCAATTGTTATTAGTTTTTATAACCTGGAGAATTTTTATGACACGATTAATAACCCGATAGTAAATGATGAAGAGTTTCTTCCTGATGGTCCCAGGAACTATAGTACTGACATTTATTTGAACAAAGTAAACAAACTGGCTAATGTAATTTCTCAAATTGGTGTTGAAATAAACCCCGATGGTCCGGCAATACTTGGTGTGGCAGAAATAGAAAATGATACTGTTTTAAATGACTTGGTTCATCAAAAATTGATTGAAAAGAGAAATTACAAAATCGTTCATTATGACTCAAAAGACATCCGGGGCGTAGATGTGGGCCTTCTTTACAATCCCAAATATTTTACTGTTGAAGCCAGCGATAAATTATTTGTGCATTTACCAAGCGGCTCAAAAGACGCTTATTTTACCCGTGATATTTTATGGGTAAAAGGCAAATTAGACGGAGAAACAGTACATGTATATGTAAACCACTGGCCTAGCCGAAGTGGTGGGGAAAAAAGGAGTGAGCCCGGAAGAGAAGCGGCAGCATTAGTTTGCCGGAAACATATTGATTCCGTTGCCAAAAAAGAGCCCAATGCAAAAGTGATTATTATGGGTGATTTGAACGATGACCCGATAAACTCCAGTATAGCAAAAGTATTGAACGCAAAAGGCAAATTGACAGATGTTCGCAAAGGCGGTCTTTTTAATCCCTGGTTAGATATGTACAAAAAAGGATTCGGCACTTTAGCCTATCAGGATGCTTGGGGACTTTTTGACCAGATAATCATTTCTCAGCCCTGGCTGGATAAAGATCAGGATGGTTTATTCTTCTATCAACCACATATTTTTTTCAAAGAATACATGGTAGAAAATAAAGGCCGCTACAAAGGTTATCCAATGCGTACCTGGGATGGTAACACTTACAGGGGTGGGTATAGCGACCACTTTCCAACATACCTTGTCTTTTTAAAGAAAGTGACAGCTGGAAAGAAAGGTTTTTAATTTCTTTCTATTTAAAAATCAGCATTTTACCATTTTTGTTTTTAGTAGGGGGCTTCCAAATAATTTATTCCAATCCATCCCTTTGCTTCTGCCTGTATTCCCCTATCTTTGCCGCCCCAAATCTGTGTTCGCAGATTCTTTTCCGAACAAATCGGGACTGTCCAATGGGAAAAATCGAATTTTTAACATTAAAAACAGGTAAATGAACAACTACGAATTGATGGTGATTTTTACTCCTGTTCTGAGCGATGATGAGTTTAAAGCTGAGCAAAAAAAATATGCGAAGCTGGTTACCGATGCCGGTGGCTCTATCGTAGCAGAAAACCCTTGGGGATTGAAATCATTAGCCTACCCGGTTCAAAAGAAAACAACCGGATTGTATTGGGTACTGGAGTACTCAGCAGCCCCCGACTTTAATGAAAAGCTGAAAATTCAGCTTTTGCGTGACGAATCAGTCCTTCGTCACTTATGCACTAAACTCGATAAATACGCCGTCGAGTATAATGCAAGAAAGAAAAGTGGTGTTAAATCTGGAACTGAAAAAACAGCGGAGGTTTAAACTATGGCAAAGAGTGATATTAAATACCTGACCGCCATTAAAAGCGAAAAAAGAGCAAAAAAATTCTGTCGCTTTAAAAAATATGGCATGCGCTACATCGATTATAAAGATGTAGAGTTCCTGAAAAAATTTCTGAACGAGCAGGGAAAGTTATTGCCCCGCCGCTTATCCGGAAACAGCCTGAAATATCAGCGCAAAGTTTCTGATGCGGTTAAAAAAGCCCGGCAGATGGCATTATTGCCTTACGTAACAGACCTTTTAAAATAAGCTATTAGTCGTTAGCAGTTTGCCATTAGCTAACTGCTAAAAGCTGACAGCCAAAAGCAAATAATTATGGAAATCATATTAATCCAGGATGTTGATAATCTTGGTGCAAAAAACGAAGTGGTAAAAGTAAAAAACGGTTATGCCCGTAATTTTTTATTGCCCCGTCAACTGGCCGTTGAAAACAGCCCCAGTAACAGAAAGCAATTGGAAGAGAGGATGAAACAAGTGAAGAAGAAGGAAGATAAAATGTTGGCTGAAATCAATAACGTTATAGCAAAATTGAATGAAGGGCCTATAAAACTTGGTGCTAAAACTGGTACAAGTGGAAAAATCTTTGGCAGTGTAACTTCTTTACAAATGAGCCGTGCAATCCGTGAACAAAGGGGTTATGAAATTGACCGTAAGAAAATCACATTACCAGATGAGGTTAAAGAAATAGGTACTTATAAGGCAACAATTGACTTCGGCAACGGGAAATCTACCGAAGTTGAATTTGAAGTGGTGGGTGAATAAAAAAACCAAATTAATTTTTAAAAGTCCTTCAAATGAAGGACTTTTTTTATTCCCGCATTAATTACATATTGAAAATCAACAACTTAATAATTGAAAATTATATAAAGAATAATTTGGCAATATGTCCAAAAAAAATTCGTTATTTTGTTGTGCTTTGGTGCTCTTTCAGTTTCACAAGTCCTGAACGTTTCGAAAAAACCGTAGAATGTTCATTGGTTACTGTTTACTGTTGACACTTTTATTTTTTTTAAAACCTCTCAAAATGAACATTTACGTAGGAAACCTCAGTTGGAACCTGAAAGATCAGGATTTGGCCAACCTTTTTGCTTCTCATGGTGAAGTAACGTCCGCTAAAATTGTAACCGACAAATTTACAAACCGCAGCAAAGGCTTTGGTTTTGTAGAAATGGCAAATGATGACCAGGCACAAGCTGCAATTACAGCTTTGAATGGTACTGAAGTTGATGGTCGTAACATCGTTGTTAACGAAAGTCGTCCAAAACCAGAAGGTGGCGGTGGCGGTGGCTTCAAAAAAAGAAGCTTTGGTAACGGCGGCGGTGGCGGCGGTTACAAAGGTGGCAGCGGCGGTGGCGGCGGCTACAAAGGCAAAAGCGGCGGCGGCGGCGGCGGTTATAACCGTGACCGTGGCGGCAGCGGTGGATACAATAACGATTATTAATCAATAACGATATTCACGATGCTTTAATAAGTCTGGTTCGTAAGAGCCGGACTTTTTTTTGCCCTGTCCCTTCCCGAAATAATCGGGATGTTCCAAAAGGGAACTTAGGTTGTGTATTCATTCTTGTTATCTACCCCCCTGACAGTATATAATTGAATGGGATAGCGGCAACAATCTGTACTTATAGTGTAGGAGTTTTTGCTAATACCTGAAGAATAACTTGCCCGGCAGTATTTCAATTTCAACTTTATCAACAAAATGATATTCACCATCAAGATGAAATTCAATGGTCTTGTCACATTCAATCGAAATATGCTTTGCATTAATATGATGAACGAAAGATAAATCAAGATGTTTCCCTTTCTCCATTACCGGCAACCATCGCAGTCTTTTTAACGGATGCAATGCGTCAATCAAAATAACATCTAATAATCCATCATCCGTCTTTGCTACCGGGGCAATAAGAAAGCCTCCCCCTGCTCTTTTTCCATTACTTATATCCACTATTAAATATTTTTTTGCAGCATTAATTTTTCCATCAATCAATACTTTATAAAATGCTGAACGGTAAGTAAATATTTTCTTAAGAATCACACTCATGAATGAGGACTTACCGGCTCTTTTCTTTTTTCCCGTTAAAGCTTTTACCACATCCCCTTCAAATCCAATACCCACCCCGTTGATAAAATATCTCTCATTACATTTTCCGAGATCAACCGGTTTAGGTTCGGTATGCAGAACAAGTTCCAACTGTTCTTCAAAATCAATATCACCATATAGCATCCAATGAAAGTCGTTTCCAGATCCTCCTTTAAAAATCACCAGCGGTATTTGAATTTCCGGATAATGATTTACAAAATAATTCATTGTACCATCTCCTCCAATAATCCAGATATCAGTATACCCTTCAAATGACAAAGGCCAGGATTCTTTAAAAAGAGAAAAACTTATTTTCCGGAATGATAATTCAGCAACAATTCTTTCTGACAGGCTTATAGCTTTACCAACTCCAGCAATTGGATTACAAAGAACAGTGATATTTTTTTGTATTTCAGAAGGCATAAAAAAAGCCCCTCATAAATGAGAGGCTTTAAAACTACAATTAAATTTTTACTGCACCACTCTCACCACACCTGCACCATTATACGAATGATACTCTCCATTATACATCGCATCGGCACTTACCGGACCCATCTTATAATTACCGGGTGATATAGCCCTGACTGCATAATAATAAGTCTGCTTATTACTGTTTGCATCTACAAAGAAATGAATACGGTCATCCCTTACATCCAATGCTGTTGGCGTCATGGCATCTTTGATCCAATCCATACCGGGGATTTCTTTTGTCCTCGGATTCTCAATTTCAAAACCAGCCGGTAATAAATCAGTAATTACAACATTCTCTATTGGTGTATTAAATGAACGTTCCAAAGAAATTCCAATAATGATTAAATCATTTTGTTTAAATGTATTCGTCATAATCGGTTTACCATTCCTGTCGTAGAAATATTTTCTCACTTTCAGGTAACTGTCTTCTTCTTTATAAGCACCGGTTGCACTGATACCTTCTGCCTGCCAGAAATAATACATTCGTCCATTTCCTTTTGTTGCTATTTCGATATTATTACCACCAAGTGCCTTCATATCGCCAGACCATTGTCCATCATCTATTTTTGCAATCGACTTACCATTCACTTTAATTTCAGCAGTGGCTGTAGCATTATTAACCGTTCTTGCATGTTTACCCAATGCAAGAAAAGCAAAGGCCCTTTCCTGTGTACTTAAGTATTTCCTGGTTTTTAATTTATCAGCTACATGTTTAACCATAGTGCCAATCTGTGTATTACCCGGATCCACATCAATCAAAGCATTTAATGCAATGGCTTCATCCCGTACATCAGAATAATAACTTCCTCCTGTTTGTGGAACAGAAACTTCGCCGCTGAAAGTTGCAGGCAGCATAACAGTGAAAGATTTTTTATCACCAGCAGCTGCATAAGCTGCTGACAATAAATACCTGCTATCTAATGCAAGAAGGGAGGTATTGGCTTTGTAATAATTCATAGCCGGTACATTTTTCCTTCCGGCAATTGCCAGCACATATAATCCATAAGCCACTTCTTTTGGAGCAATTTTCTTATTCAGGTTATTGTTGTAATAATAAGTGACTGTCTCTTTGTTTTTTAATTTATTGTTTACATAATTAAGCATTGTTTCCAATAAACTATTATCCACCTCAAACCCGGCTTTCTTTGCCTCAATTAAAAAATGAGCGGAATAAACAGTAGTCCACCAGTCTTCTTTGCCTTCGCCATCCCATAATGTAACAGCACCGTTATACAATTGACGCATCTTGATCTTGCGGATTGCTTCCATTATATTGCTGTTAGCATTTACTTTGTTCTGCTTTTTGTTTACCTGCATCAGGTCAGACAGATCACTGTAATAAATTTGCGGAAAAGCTGCTGACACTGTTTGTTCTGTACAACCATAAGGATATTGTACCAGGTACTTCAATTGCTCACCAAGCTCCAGGGCCGGAGACTTGCTTACCACAAGACTATAGTTGGAACTACCAGCAATAAAGTCACCCAGGTTTATGGTAACCTTCTGAGTACTACCTCCGGTTATAGATCCACTACCAGATACTTTTTGAAGTGTTGAAGGTGGCCTGACAGAAATTTCCGTTGCATCAGTAAACTTTTCACCCATTCCGTTTACCGTTACAGTTACTTTGCCAACATTGATTGATGGGTCAGCAACTATTTTAAAAGTAGCCCTCCCTTCACTTTTTGCTGCAAGACTGACTGATTGATTATTACCACCTACCACTTTCATCGGCCCTTCTAAGCCTATTGTAGCCGTAACATTTGCCGGCTTGTCCGTAGTATTTGTTAAGGTTACCGGTACATTCACTGTATCACCCGGACTTAAAAATCTTGGTAAGGCTGTACTTACAACAATCGGGTCGGCAACCGTCATTATATTATCGGCTGCACCAAAATTCTGGCCTTTATATGAAACAGCCATTAATCTTAACTCACCACTGAATTGCGGAATATCAAATTCAAATTCAGCAACACCACTTCCATTTGCCTTTTTAATACCACTCCAGTAACTCACTACCCTAATTCTTTTAGCAGGCATGGGAGTCACTCTCTTTTCCATTGACAATTCACCATCACCACCGGTGCTGCTGAGTTTGGCCCTGACTTCTGCAAACAACAAGGGATACATATCAAATGCTGAAACCTGCAGTGCTTTCTTTTGATAGAAATAATCATACGGATTCGGTGTTTTAAAATCACTGATCTGCAATACTCCATTATCTACCGCAGATAATGTTACAAAACTTCCCGGTGCTGCCTTTACCGTTACTTTTTGATGTGTTTTTGAACGTACATTTTTTTGAGCTATCACTTCAACATCCATCTTCCGGCTCTTGTCTTCAACCGTTACATTTTTATACCCATGTGCTACTGTTAATGGTATATCTGATACTTCATGAGGTTTGATCAATGTTGCCGTTATATAAACATTGGGCACATGATCTGCTGTCAGTCGAAGATCTAAACTGGCTGTTCTGTTATTTACTTCTACATACTGATAAGAAACAACATGGTCAGTTTCCATTGTTACCAGCATTTTTCCGCTGAAAGGTGTTTTGAATAATGCTTTTACATAATCCCCTGAGAGGTATGACTTCTTATCAATTTCTATTTCAATATTTCCCTCTGTATTTACTTCAAAAGAATTATTATTACCACCATAACTTCCATAACTGTAAAAACTCCGGCTAACATAATTATTCGCCCCTGGGACGTAGACTCTTACTTCATAATCACCAGGACTTCTGGGGACATAGGTAAAAACTGTGTTACTACTAACAGTAACCGATTGATCACTCATCCGCTTATCCTGTTTCTGTGATTCATACCGGAAATAACTGCCACTCTTAGTTAGTACAGTCCGGTATTCATGTTTTATCACTTCCACTCTTGCAGTGGAATTCGTTGCTTTTCCTTCTTTATTTACTGCTACCAGGTTTATTTTTACCGGTTGGTTAAGCGGATAATAATAGAACCAGTCCTGCTTAATACCAAAAAATATATCCTGGGTAAAAACATCAATATTACTTACACGGCTAACCGGTCTTCCTGTTTCATCAAATACGGTTGTATAGAAATTAGTTTGTAATGCTCCCATATTTGAATAAGTGGAAGGCACTTCATATTCAACACTTGCATTGCCTGCTGCATCAGTAGTTCCTTCCTTTACCTGCTTATCAAAAAAAGTATTTTGATTGGCCAGGCTGAAATTATAATCGTCATACTTTTCAGGTGAAAAGACTTTCTGTTTAACCTGGATTTCTGTTTCGAATTTTCTGTTGGAAGCAGGCGGACCAAAAAAATTCATTGCATTTATTGCTAAAAAAGATTTTTCTCCCGGACGTAAAATAGCTTTATCCGGTTTAGTGGTAACCCGTATACGATCTGGCACAAACTCTTCCACAGAAAAATTTCTGGACGCTAAAAGCACATCGGTAGTAGTATAAACTTCCAGTGTATAGCTACCGGTGATAGCAGCATTTGCTATTTCTATACTCCCTTCCACTGAACCTTCTTCATTCAAATTTTTGCGGAAGGATTTCAGTTCCTTACCATTGGGCATCAGAAATTTCATTTTTAAAGGCACATCACCAGGATTCTTCCATTGTGCATCCCGAAGTATAACCGAAAAATTAATATTTTCACCGGGCCGGTAAACATCCCTTTCTGCGTACACATAAGCATCAAACCCCGAAGGATTATTTCGCTTGCCGCCCACTTCAAATCTTGATGTATTTACTCTTGTATTACTAAAAGGAAGGTAGTTGAAGTCATCCGCCGTTTTTGCAATGATCATGGCAGGTTTAAATCCACTAAAATCTTTTTTATTGTATGCAATTTCAGCTACACCATCATTATTAGTGGCCCCTGTTCCAATTAATTGGTTATTGGTCGCATAAACTGAAATATTTACTCCATTAACAGGCTCAGTTGTTTTAATAGAATTGGTAAACACATAAATTTTATCCTGTCCTTCTTTTGCAATCAAACCCAGGTCGGATAATGATATATACCGACTGTCTTTTACCCAATAATCTGCAGATGACCGGATAACAATATGATAAATACCATTAAAATCTGGCAACCGGTCTTCAAACTGTGAAAAATTCAATAACCGGCCTGCACCACTCTTTGGCAATGATCGGGTATCAATTTCTTTCTCATAAATTACATCGCCCAGCATAGCATCTCCTCCGTATCCATCAAAATAATCATATTCTTCACCCTCATAGCCCTCATAATCAGGACCACTTCTTTTTTCCTGTGGTGAATACCCATATTTCTGAGCCAGCAAAAGGTTATTCTCATAAATTTTAGAGATAACAAGTTTTACCTTGGGTACATTGGTGATCTGAACATCAATATTCTTACCACCTTTTTTAGAAAGGTAAACAGCTTTACTATTTGTGAAACTGATGTTTGACTCCAACTCTCCAAATGCAACACCTCCAGTGAAATCCTCTTTCATCACACCACCAATTTTTCCCCGCAGTCCCTTTGCAATCGTAATAGAATAACTCTTTTCCACATCAAACTTATCGCTCCGAAGAGTAAATCCATAATCATTGGGTTCAATCGTATATGGCAGGTCAGGATCAATTTTTAAATACGACTTGATATTTTCATTTGTCAATTGCTGACTGGTGGAAACTTTTACCAAGCCCTCCATCCCATCATGCGACGATTCCACATTTTGAATGTTAAGCACATAAGGAGAGGAAATTGTAAGAGAACTGATGATCGGATCTTCAGTTGACACATTGCCTTTTTCAGGTTTTATCCCTTTATCAATAGTCACTTTTGCATCAATATCATTGTCCTCTGCTTTTATTCCATTAAGACGTACAGATATTTTTTTATCCGGCGAAATAGTAATGAGATTGAAATCAACTTTTTTTCCATTCACTTCTACCTTTAATTTTCCCTTAAGATCATCGGGACTCACCGGGTAGTTAAATTGTAAATCAACTTGTGGATTGGCGGTGGTGCTGCTTTCTCCAATCCAAACGACTTGCGATCCATCTAAGGTAAGTGCCGGTGTGTGGAAGGATAAATCATTTCCATTCTTAACAGAATTGTATTTGCTGTACTTCAACACGGCATTCTTTACACTAGCTTTGTAAGAAGTTGCCGGGTTTAAAGGTTGCGAAGGGGAAAAGACTAACTCATCAGGGCTTACCCACCGGAACTTCCCGGGAATTTTTGGATCGAAAGAAACATAATCAGTCGAGTCCCAGGCATTCAGCATGGAGTCTGTAGCTAATGAACTGCTGAACCGAAACATCAGGTTTCCCAATTGTGGTACTTCATCTTTGGCATTGGTAAAAGAAAGGCTTATTGCATTTTTTTTACAGGATGATAAAAAAATAGCTCCGGCTGCTAACAGCGGAACTAAATAGAATTTGATACGCATATATGTGTGGTTAAATGCCGGCAGGCATGTGCCTTCCGAACGGTTTCAAATATGAATGAGAAGTTAAAGAAATAAAATGATGAAAAAAATTTTGCTGAATATTACTTTTTCACAAATGGCTTTTTCACCTTTGGTAAAAAGTAAATACTGGTAAAAAGAAGCTAAGGGGGAATATCAGGAGAAGTTTGGTTACTTTCCGGCAAATCGGCGGATAAATCAGGCGAATCCATATATTGAAGTAAGAATTTCACCTGAAAGATACAGCACATAAAATAGTAGTTGCAAATTTTATAAGATAAATATTTGTTAAGCAGCAATCGAAACAATAACTGATTCTATCTGATGAGTAAAAGTTTAAAATTGCATATTCCCGGGTTAAAGAAAATTGCATCGGCCTTACCCCGCAGGTATTTTACCCGACGCGGAATATTCCGCTTTTTCAAAATTCTCGGTATTGGTTTCCTGAGTTTAGTTGTATTATTTTTCCTGATGAACTGGGTTTTCCCCCTTCCAGATAAAGTAGAATATTCTACCATCATTACAGATAATAAAGGTGAAGTGGTAAACGCTTACCTGACCAAAGACCAGAAATGGCGAATGAAAACCGAGTTGGATGAAATTTCACCACTGTTACAAAAAACAATTATTGCTAAAGAAGACAGGCATTTTTATGCTCACCCTGGTGTAAATCCAATTGCAGTATTCAGGGCTTTGTTCACCAACCTTTTTCATATGCGCAGGATGTCCGGTGCCAGTACAATCACTATGCAGGTTGCCAAAGCTTTGGAACCGGGCAAAAGAAATATATGGAACAAAATGCGAAATATGTTCAGGGCTTTTCAACTGGAATTAAAATACAGCAAAAAAGAAATACTACAACTATATCTGAATCTTGTTCCTTATGGCGGAAATATTGAAGGAGTAAAAGCCGCTTCCATTTTATATTTTAAAAAAAATCCGGATCATCTTTCATTGGCAGAAATCACTGCACTGAGTATTATTCCCAATAAACCCGGAGCCCTGATTATTGGAAAGAATAATGATTTTATTATAAAAGAAAGAAACAGGTGGTTGCAAAAATTTGCTGACAGGAAAATTTTTACCCAAAAAGAAATAGAAGATGCGTTGGCCGAACCTTTAACTGCGGCAAGGGGTTCAGTGCCACACTATATTCCTCATTTATCTTACAAACTGAAAAAAATAGGGAGTGATATAATTAAAACTAATATTGACCTCAATACACAACTTAAAACGGAAAAGCTGGTAGAGGACTATGTAAGAATACAACGATTACGTAATATTAAAAATGCAGCAGTTGTCATCATCGATAATAAAACACACAAAATAATAACTTACGTAGGTTCATCCGGTTTTAAAGATACTACCGACGGCGGCCAAGTGAATGGAGCAAATGCAGTAAGACAACCCGGCAGTACACTAAAACCATTATTGTATGCCATGTGTTTTGATGAAGGCTTACTTACACCCAAAACAGTTGTTGCTGATGTACCGGTAAATTACAGTGGGTATGCACCTGAAAATTATGATGAAAAATTCAATGGATATGTCTCCATTGAATATGCCCTCGAACATTCATTAAACATTCCTGCTGTTAAAAGTTTGAAACTGCTGGGTCATGAACAATTTATACAGAAATTATCTAACTGTAATTTTAAACAAATACAAAAAGACAGGCGTAAACTTGGACTTTCATTAATATTGGGAGGTTGCGGAACTACTCTGGAAGAACTAACCGGGTTATTCTCTTCATTTGCCAATAATGGCATTTATCTTTCTCCGTCTTTTACACAAAACGATACGCTTCATAATAAAGTAACCGTTATCAGTCCGGCAGCAAATTTTATGATAAATGAAATACTCTCTAAAGTGAACCGTCCTGACTTTCCTTTAAACTGGACAGCAACAGAAAGAATGCCTAAAATTGCCTGGAAAACCGGTACCAGCTATGGAAAAAGGGATGCCTGGAGTATTGGATACAATAAAAATTATACAGTAGGAATCTGGGTTGGTAATTTTTCCGGTGTGGGTGTAGCCGATTTAAGCGGAGCCAATATTGCCACTCCTCTTTTATTTAAAATCTTTAATACGATTGATTACGATAGTGATGAAGAATGGTTTAGCCAACCAAAAGAATGTGACATAAGACAGGTGTGCAGCGAAACAGGTTTGACGCCTACAGAACATTGTACCAGTATTGTAACTGATTATTTTATTCCACTTATTTCCTCCACACAGCTTTGTAATAACTGGCAGGAAATTATGATTAGTCCTGATGAAAAAATTGCCTATTGCAAGAGTTGTGCGCCGAAAACCGGATACAAAAAAAAATGGTACAAAATGGTAGAACCTGATATGCAGGCCTGGTTCGAAGAAAACCGGATTGCCTATCAAAAAATTCCGCCACACAATTCCGATTGTGAATTGATATTTAAAGGAGCGGCACCTTCCATTAACTTTCCGGTAAATGGAACGGAATATTTAATCAATAAAAAAGACCCCGAGCCATTACAACTAATTTGTAAAACGGCCAATGATGTAATCAAAGTATATTGGTACATCAACAACAAGTTTTACAAAAGCAGTAATGCCGGAGAAAAACAATTTTTTATTCCTGAAGAAGGCCCAGTTAAAATTTCCTGTACTGATGATAAAGGAAGAAACAGGGATATTAAGATAATGGTGAAGTATGTGAATTTATAACAACTGCCATATCTTAATTGTGAACCGACTAAAATAACTATCACAGTATCAAATAGGTATTTCAGTATTTCCAGTTGGCAGCAAAATTTGGGTCAAATCTTTGCAGCTGCTTCTTCCCCTGTATTAATTGCCCCTTCCATAAACCCTTGCCAGTCGGCCAGGTGTTCGCCGGCAAAATGGGTGTGAATATGTGAACGCTTCAATATGGGCATTACCCTGAACCATTGCCCTTTTCCGTATAAAGCATAGGCGCCATGCGAAAATTCATCATTGCCCCAATAATAGTTATCCTGTTTTTCCAATAAATCCTTTACACCATTAAAATGCGGACTTAAAGTTTGCAATACCATACTTTCCCTCCAGGCATCAGACTGGTTGGCAACAACTGCCGCTTTTTCACCAATAGTATAAGAAATTAAAACACCTTTCTTTGAATCCTGGTTCTTGGTAGCATGATAAAAATAATGGGGTGATTGGTCTGTAATCATGTCAAAATTTTCATCCTTCCAAAATCTTTTTGAAAACAATAAAGGATTTTTGTTGATACGGGCATATTGCAATTCATTAATGGCATTTACCTGATCTATTGGTAAACCCGGTTCCCATTTAATTTTCTTCAACGCAAAAGTGGGTGTTGTACAAATTATCTTATCTGCAGAAAATTTTTGTCCATTATCACAATACACCGTAACACCACCTTTACTATTTTGTACAACCCGGTTTACAGCATGTTGCAATTTTATTTTTTCGGATCCGATCTTTTCGGCAATCCCTTTAGCCAGCAAACTATTGCCCCCTTTAATTTTCAGGTCCATTTCATTTTTTTCACTGCTCTCTGCATATTCTGCCAGGGCAGCAAAAGCAGAAACACTGCGGATAGTTTCTCCGAAATCAGTACTGTCAAGAAGCTCCCGTAAATCAAGGTCTCTTCCCTCGCATCCATTATTCACCAGAAAACGCCACCAGTCCATCTTATCCAGTTTTACTTTATCCGCCTGTGTCATCTTTCCATAGTTATCAATAATGGACTGAAATTTCTTTTTCCAACCCTCGCTGTAATCCCATTCGCCATTCTTAGAATACTTACCCTTGTATATAAGGTGTGAATCAAACTGGTTATTCTGGAGTTCCAATCCAAATTCATTACACAGGTTTTGCAGCCGCTCATGTGAATTGCCCACCAATTCTGCACCCAGTTCAATTACCAGGTTTTCCTTTTCATCTATGGTATGAGAAAACACCCTTCCGCTGATCCTGTTGCGGGCCTCCAATATCACAAAATCTATTTTCTTTTTATGCAGGTAATATGCTGCAGTTAAACCGGCAAAACCAGCCCCGATAATAATTACTTTAGGTTTCTCACCAATAAAAAAATTATGAAAGCCGGAAGAAGCAAATACAATTGCTCCGGTTGCAAGAGAGGTGTCTTTAATAAAATCTCTACGAGAACTCATAAGAAAGGTTTTGGTTATCCTGAAGTTCAGCATATTGTTTGAATATTCCAATACCCCAAAA
>JBARSW010000330.1:0-11132 GCA_049644925.1 Chitinophagaceae bacterium
AGAAGTTAAACAGGAACTTACCCATTCTTACAGGTTCTGGACAAACATAGAGCTGGAAATACCCTGTGCAAAACAAATTTCTGCAGATGATATAAAGATAGAATGGCGTAGTAAAAGTAATTTATCCTTAGGCCTTGCCGAATCAGACATGGGAATTACATTAACCGGTGATAAAGAAACTGCGCAAGTAAATTGTATTACTTATTACCGACCGCCATATACTGTTTTTAAATATGGTAAAAAATTACTTACAGATGTACCGGAAATTGTAAACAATCCATCGGCATGGGCAGTTTATTCTATTCAAATTAAAAAGGGGAAAATGAGTTTTAATAAGAATAATGAACTTATGAAAGAGTTGAAAGATAAACAAACAATTGGCCTTTTAAAGAAATTCAATATTCACTTTAAAGGAACGGGCAAAGTTGACTGGGTGAAATTATATCATCAAAACAAAATGGTGATGCAGGAAGATTTCAATAATGAAGAGAAGTCTTCAGTTATATGGAAATAAAATCTATTAAATTATATAATGCTAATTAAAACTCTTCCTCTTTGGCTTTCTATTTTTTATAGAGAATGGTACAACTATATGGAGCCAAACTAATGCTACTTAATAATTCCTGATTATCGTTCACTGATTTATTATTGATTATTGAAGGCAGCCATCCCTTTGAAATAACTACATTCTTTTTATCACCGGTTCCATTAAACAATACCTGTATTGTTTTCCAGCTATCTTTTAGTTTTTTGCCATTAATAATATAACTGATAACCCCTTTATCAGCATTTTCAACAAACTGAATATTTTTTCCAATTTGTTTTCCGAAACTCATTCTGAATGCAGGATGTTCCTTTCTTATTTTAATCAATGCCCTGACAAACTCAAAAACTTCCTTATTCTTTGTTTTTAAACTCCAATCGATTTGATTGATACTGTCTGGCGATTGGTATGAATTTTCTACACATTTTTTACTCCGCAAAAATTCAGTACCTGCGTGCAGAAAACTGATACCCTGTGAAGTAAGTACAATTGATAATGCAAGCTTATGCATTTCAATTCTCTCTGATTCAGTAGCATCTTTTGCTGAAATGGAGAGCTTGTCAAACAATGTATGATTATCGTGACACTCACAATAACTGATTGTCTGAAAAGGCTGCTTTGAATATGGAGATTTTGAGTAATTAATTTTACTATAATCAATCTGCGGATGATTACAACTGCCAACAATTCCAAATTTTATACTTTCTTCCATACCGGGCTTTCCGCTGGCAAATCCTTTATCATTATTTTCGAATACACTCCCTTTAATACCATCCCTTAAATCATCGCTGAAAACGGCAATCCGGTCAAGCTTTGCTGCATTATCTTTTAAAGCCCGCAAGGAATCTGGTAATGGTGATGAACCAGCAGTCCAGCCTTCACCATAAATCAAAATATCAGGTTTTATCTTATGCAGTTCTTTTGAAATCAGATTCATTGTAACAATATCATGCACTCCCATCAAATCCACCCGAAACCCATCAATATGATACTCCTTTACCCAGTATTTCATTGATTCAAGCATGAACTTTCGAAACATGGGTCTTTCACTTGCTGTTTCGTTGCCACAGGCAGTAGCATTCGAAAATTTTCCATCTTTAGTTTGCCTGTAATAATAATCAGGCACCAGCTGGTTAAAATTGGAAGTTTCAGTTAATGCCGTATGATTATAAACCACATCCATTATCACCCTTAGTCCATTGGCATGAAATGTTTGAACCAGGCTTTTGAATTCTTTAATTCTTGTAATTCCATCATATGGATTAGAGGAAAAAGAACCCTCCGGAACATTATAGTTTAACGGATCGTAGCCCCAATTAAATTTTGAATCAGGCTTTGTTTCATTAATAGAATTAAAATCGTAAGAAGGAAGTAAATGAACATGTGTAATACCTAATTCTTTTATGTGATCAAGACCAGTGGAAAGTCCGTCCCTGTTTTTTGTACCAGTCTCAGTTAAGCCCAGGAACTTTCCCTTATTCTTAATTCCAGCATTTAAAGAAATACTGGCATCCCTGACATGCAGCTCATAAATAACCGCATCTGTTTTATTTTTAAAAACGGGACTTTTATCTTTATTCCAACCTTCAGGATTAGTTTCTTTCAGATCAATTACCATTGCTCTACTTCCATTTACACCAACTGCCTTAGCATAAGGATCAGGGACTTCGTTTTTCCAAATACCATCTATTTTAACGCTGAAAGCGTAAAATCTACCTTTTATATCTTCTTTCAGGATTTTTTCCCAAGTTCCGGCTTTCCCTTTATTCATTAAATATCTGTTTAGTTCCTGACCACCAATACCGTTATCGAAAAGAATCAGTTTTGCTTCTGTAGCTGTGGGTGCCCAGATTCGAAAAACAGAATAGGCAGGTGTGTAATGTAATCCAAGATCATCACCATTATAAACAGGATAAGTACTGAAAACATCTGTTTGTGATTTTCCAGAAAACATATGTGTAATAAAACTTAAAAACATAATGTACTTTTTCATGCAGATCAAGATATCAGACAAAGATACACAATTGAAGTAGCGTCCATTAATTGGAGAAACATCAAAAAATTAATCTGCATTTAAAAATTTCTTAACTTTCTGAATATTCGTTACCGTTAAAAGTATTGTTATGAGTAAAAAATCAATTCTTGCCATTGCTCTTATGTTATTTTACAACATTTCATTTGCACAGAACTATATCACTTTACATGAAGATTGTAATTATGGTGGAAAAGCTTTTTTCCTGGAGGCAGGAACTTACCGTACTTACCAGCTAAAAATAGGCAATGACAAACTCTCCTGTTTACAAATACCAAATGGGATGAAAGTTACTTTGTATGAAAATGATAATTATGAGGGTCGTTCACAAACATTTTCTTCTAATGTTGCCTGCCTGGATCCTCAATGGAATGATATGGCATCCTCAATAGTTGTAGAAAATGCGAATTATCAGTCTGGTAATCCAAATGATTATGTTGTTTTTTACAACGATTGCTTCGCAAGGGGTTTTTCTAAAAGCCTGAAACCCGGAACTTACACCGGTGTGGAGCTGGGAAATTTAAAAAACAATATTTCGTCTTTCACCATTTTTGGCAACCTCCGGGTAAGAGTTTATGTTAATAATGAAACAGCTTCGGGTTATTATACAACATATAATTCCAGCCAAACTTGTCTGAACAATAGTTTTAGCGACAAGATTGGCTCTCTCGTTATAGAATATAACCCAAACAGCGGGCCAGGAAATAATAATAATAACAATTTCAATAACAATAGCAAGTATGCAGTTTTTTATACTGATTGCAATTATACCGGCAACAGTATTCATCTGCTTCCAGGTTATTACCAGGCCGAGAAACTTGGGTTGTTCAGGTTTGACATTTCGTCTATAGAAGTATCTTCCAACCTTAGAATAAAAGCATTTATGAACGAATCTCTTTCCGGCAGTTCTTATACCATTAATGAAAGCAATAGTTGTTTAACCTCTTCTCTTAATAATCGTATTGGTTCAGTAATTATTGAGGAAGTTGGCTTTGGCAACAATAATAGTTATCCTCCGGTAAGTGGCAATGTTATCATTTACACTGATGGTAATTACAGAGGACAATCTGCTACACTTTTACCGGGTACTTATAGCAATATGGCACAGGTAAATTTTCCAAATAAAGCTTTAAGTTCCATAAAAGTACCGGCAGGTTACCGTGTTGTTATTTATGAAAATGAAAATTTTGGAGGGAAAAGCTATACAATGACAGAATCCAAAACAGGTTTTGGGTTTTCTAACTGGAATGATCGGGCTTCTTCTATTGTAGTTTATAGAGAACGTTGATGAGATACTTCTGTTCTGCTTTTTGAAACTCACAACTTATTATCATCACGAGAAATTGATAATTTCTTAAATACCGGTGATTGGTTGGTTGAAACCGAAATTGAAGCAAACAGAAAACCAGGGATTCTTATATATAAACCTATATAAAACGGATAGCCATACAATTATTTTATTTTATATAATAACCGAAGGCCGGTAGGTACTGCATATGAAATATTTTGATTTATTCCGTTAAATTCAACAACTGCAGTTGCATTATTGTAACAGCTTCCGGGTTCATTTTTTAATTTTTCCCATCTGCCTCTTATTCCGGCACCCGTATAAATCTCGTACCAAATCTTACCATTTCGGCTTAACATTCCCTGGTATCCGATTTTCAGGTGCAAACCTAAAATATCCCGTTTATATTTAAACGTGGTTAATTCTTCATAAGCTGGAATACCATCAACACAGTTTCTACCAAGCCAGTCCTCAATTTTATAATCAGCATGCTTATAATGAATTTCCGTATCAATATAGCCCCTGTTCTTTTCGTCAATAAAAAGTCTGAAAGCAGGACGGAATATTAAACCAGAAGCGCCTTTGATATTTTCGAAATAGATGCTGTAAAAAATATAGGCAAGATCAGCAGACAATGACATTTTTTCTTTAAACCGGTATTCATATCCCAACGAAAAGTTATTCTCCACAGGATCAGCTAATCCGGTAAAATTAAAACGGATAAATGACGTACCCTTGGCTAGAACCATTTTTTCTCTCTTTTGGGCATACACAGAGGAATGGTTAATAATTATCAACAGTATTAAAGAAAAACCAAATCGCATTAGATAATTTTATTAATAAACTGGGGAGACATCCGGTTTGAAATATCGTATAATACCAAACCATCATTCACCCAACAAATCAGTGTATTACCATATGGAATTACATCCAGGTACCAGTTGCCCGGAAAGGTACGAATGTATTGCGGCTGGTAAGCTTTTGCAATATTAAAAAGATAAAGCCCGGTTCGGTCACACACATACAATACTGTATCTGCATAACCAAGGCCATAAGGCTCATTTACAGTTAAAGAAGCTTTTTGAACCGGGTTCAAAATATCATGAATGTCAAAAGCTACCAGTTGGCTGCTAATACCTCCGCATGGTCCACTGGTTCTTAAGGTTGCATAGGCTACTGAATCTTTAGCAACAACCGGGTCGCAACGGCGCATAACTGTAGGTGAAATCGCTATGCTTAATTTTTGCGGATTTTCCGGATTACTGATGGAGAAAATATGTATTACAGAAGTAGAACCAATAAATAATTTATCGCCAAAAGGGAATATTGTCTCAATTTCAAAACCAATATTCTGCGTATTTTTTAATACAGGATCTGCTGGATTAATTATTGAAAATACTTTTAGTTTCTCTTTATCTACTGTATAAAGATAATTTCCAACAATGGTAAACCTTGCAGTAGAGCCTCCTGTTCCCGTTGCAGGGGCTGCTGAATTAGCATCCACAGACATACCACCATCTTTATTACAACTAAGGCAAGTAATTATAAGCAACCCTACTACAAGGATTTGATTGATTTTTTTCATTTTTTTAATTTAACGTTTACAAGCAGGGTTTTTAACTAATTCGAGCACCCAATCCGCCACTATCCCCATTTTGGAATCGGGGCAAACAAAATAAGTATTACTAACAGGCGGATATTGCTGATTTATAAGAGGAAAAGCATCTTTAACTCTTTTGACCAATACCGGTTGAAGTGGGTTACTGATATTCAAAACAACCAGGTCGCTTACACTGTTTGTATAAAGAAAATTGCCTCTGATTGCAATTTCTGTACTAAAGGGTATATTAATAAATGCGACTTTAACAGGATTTGAAGGCGTTGAATTATCTATAATATGGAGTCCCTTATTTATATCATTTTGAAATATGTAATTACCGAATGCATAAATTTTTCCGGCTTTCTTTGTAGGTATGGCAGCCACAGTACTAATCTCGTTTAGAGCAGCTGGCTGAGCATAAACAGGAACATAGGCTAATATATCACCCGTACTTCGATTAGTATCCGGATAACAGGATACAAGAAATAGCGACCATGAAAATAAAAAAATGAAAGTTCGCATATATTTTGTTTTAATATCTAATGACAAATATCCAAAAACTAATGCTGCATAGAAAATAATTATACAAAAAAGCCCATCCGCAAAATGCGGTGGGCTTGAATAAGATGTTATGGTCTTTTAGGGTAAGGTAATTACTCTTTGACTATTACCATTATTCCAGGTAAGTAATGCTTTATTATCACATCCACCATTATTTGGGAATCCAAAATCAAGTTTAAGTATCCTGTCATTGATTTTAATTTTTAATGTCCCTTCACTGATCCAATGGCAGGCAACTTTTTTAATCAACGGATCTTCCGTATTAATTTTAACTGTTGTTCCATTTCTGAAAGTGGTACTTGAGCGGCCTGTAATCTGGTAAACATCATCCCGAACAATAGCAGTTAAAATACCTGCAATTTGCTTAACCGTTTTTACACCTTCATAAGTATAACCTCTGCCGTTAGGGAATGTCACTTTGCCATCAACTATTTCAATACTCCATTTATGCATCGGCGGTTCACTTTGATTTTTGAATATCTTGGTTCCTTGCAGGTGTACACGGTTTACATGGTAATTTACTAATGTTAGCGTTACAACTGATCCGGGTCTCCGTATCGGAGCTGTAAAATGGATTACTATTTTACCCTTTCTTACCTTACCGTCGTTGCCCCGGCAACTATCACCAAAATCAATAGTAACCGTTTTTGGATAGGTGCTGTCATTTGGTGTAACAGTTATTGTAGCACAATCCCCAATTCTTTCTCTCAGCTCTCTGAAATTTGGAAAATACAAACGACTCTGAACAGCAGAACGGCCTTCTAATCCAAAACCGCCCGCATTCCCTTCTTCCTCTGCAGCAGTTAAGGTAATATCATCTAAGTCGTCAAAACTGGCTTCCGCCTGGGAGCTCTCATCTGAATAATTTGCAGCATCTTCCTCTGTCAAAGCAGTAGCATCGTTTAAACTGTTCTCCTTCTGGCAAGATGTGAAAATGAAAGCTGAGAATAGAAATACAGTAATTATTACTGTAATCCGGTTAATTGATAAAGTTTTCATGGTAATACTTTTTTGTTTTTAATTTATTAACACAACTTTGGAAGTGAAACAAGAAGGAAAGTTTAAAAACCTGAAAACTTTTTTTTTAAAAGAACGAAATGAAAGTAATATTTGAATACATAATTGACTTTTGGAAGAGAACAGATAAAAAAGCACTATTTTCTGTCACAGTTTTTACTGGTATTCTCGTTTATATTAATTTTCATTTTTTACTGGATGATGTAATTCGAAAAGAAAATATTTTCTGGATTAAACTTTTTCTATGGTATGGAGTCTTTCTCTCCGCCTTTGCATTAGCTTACCTTATTGTTTTTCTCCATAAACCTTTATTGTTTCCTGTAAAAGCCGGATTTTGGATTCTTCTCTTGATTGCACCAGCAATTTTTTCATTAAAACTAAGTCTAAGTTTTTCGTTCCGAATCACAGATGATACCGCTCTGAATAATTACTGGAATCAGGTTCTCTATTGGCCTTTTCTGTTATTTATTGTAATGGTCCTTTTATTTATCATTTGGATTTTCTTAGATAATAAGCAATCGTTTTTTGGTTTGAAAGCCAAAGGAATCTATTGGAAACCATATCTTATAATGTTGCTGGTAATGATACCTTTGATCGTTATTGCTTCAACTCAACATGATTTTTTGGCTACATACCCTAAGCTAAAAACTGCATTCAGTATTAATAATAACAGTACTGAAATCACATTTTGGAAAATAATTATTTATGAACTGTCTTATGGCAGCGATTTTATTTCAATTGAACTTTTTTTCCGTGGTTTTTTGATACTGGCTTTTATAAAATGGGTTGGCAAAGATGCTATTTTACCCATGGCTTGTTTTTATTGTACAATACATTTTGGCAAACCATTGGGAGAGTGTATCAGTTCATATTTTGGAGGAATACTACTTGGAATTGTAGTATATAACACCCGTTCTATCTGGGGCGGCTTATTGGTTCATTTGGGAATTGCCTGGTTAATGGAAGTTGGCGGGTATATTGGAAACCATATCAATCAATAAAAAAAGCTACAAGCCGATAAGCCGGATTCTGTCGTGGACTATCATTTATCTGTTCCGCTAGTTACCAGGCGGAATCAATCTGCCTACCCTGTATCCTGTCCCGACAAGTCGGGACTTGGACGAGCCGCCCTCAAACGATACTATACGTGGCATTTCAGCATGCAAGGTTTGCCCGCAAATGATGTTACCATCAAAAGCCGTAGGCTCTTACCCTACGTTTTCACCCTTCCATCCACCCTTCTCCACTTGTGGAGAAGAGTTGGGGTTGAGGTTATTTTCTGTGGCACTATCTGTTGTTTGTTTCCTTCGACAAGCCTGTCTTCCGACAGGTAAACTCAGGATGACAAACACCCGGCTATTCACCGGTGCATTGCTCTATGCTGTCCGGACTTTCCTACCCAACAGTAAATGTAGAGTCGATAGTCTGGCTTGTAGCAACTGCAAAAATAGCTATGATATTAGTATTGAAAGAATATTTCGGTTGCTCCATAACCAAACCTGGGATCATATTGATTTACAAATGATTTTACTTCTCTTTTTAAGCGAAGGATATCATGTATTTCATCCCTGAGTTTTCCTTCTCCTACTCCATGAATAACAATTAAAGAAGACTGGTGATGCAGAACGGCCAGGTGATAATATTTTTCAAATGTTTTAAGTTGAAGACTTACAATTTCATAATTACTCATACGGCTACAATCCTCAGTCAGTTTTTCTATATGCAAATCCACTACACTTCGGGCTGGTTCCAGGTGATGCCTTGCTTTTGATGCTTCGTATAGCTTATATCCTTTTGTAGCTAACCGCCCCATTTCAACCGTATCTTCATAAACTTTGTCCGGGTAATTTTCAAAAAGTAATTGTGAGAAAGTGGCAAGATTACTTTTTTTCAATTCTTCAATTTTTGCAAAAAGCTGTTTCGGTTTCAGTTTTACTGAAGTTTCGAAATGTGTTGCTTTCTTTTTATCCGGTGGATTTAATATAAATTCAAACTCGAAAGCCGGGCTGTCATTCAAATCAGAAAATTCAATATCATGTAAGTAAAAATCTTCAAAAGGCTGAATGGTATTCTTTAATTCAAAATCAGGCTTGCCAAAGAAATGAAGTTTGTAAATAAAATTATATCCAGATTCAGTATGATTTACCAGGTGCAATTTCAACTCCTCTACTACAATATCACCAAATTCATCTGTATCCATCAACGGCAAAAAAGTAAGCCAAAGACCATCAGCAATTCTTTTTTTTTCAGCATATTTTTCTTTTCGGACATCATCAATGTATTTTTTCTCCTTTTTTGCCGGGAAAATCTTTTTTTCTGAAAATCTTTTAAAATAAGGGAAATCAACCTGGTCTTTATAAACGGGAAATACTACGCCTTTTACATCAACCATCAGCATCTGGTCATTTATGATATCAACAATCTGTCCTTCTTCACTAGAATGAAGTATTAAAACAATATCCCCTATCTCGTATTTCATACTGCAAAAATAAGACTGGTTGGCAACAATTTCAGTAAAGCCATTTAACTGAGAATATTCACTACTGAGTACCTTGTTTTGACAACTTGCTATGGTGCTGACTGTAAAGAAAATATATAACCAAACCAACTGCTAACCAGATAAGAAAACGGTACCAGTTAGTATGACTTTCCTGTGCCATCAGGTAAAAACAACTGGTCATGCCGAGAACAGGTATCAAGGAGAATTTTTTAATGTAAGTATAGAAGACAATTATTGCAGTTACAATCCAGAAAATTGCCATCGGGAAACCTTCTTTAGAAAAAATATTTATAAAGTGTGATGGTGCTTTTATAGCCACTAAAAGAACTGCCCCGATAAATATAACAGGCACAATATATTGCCCGTTTATAAACGGTACTTTAAAGCGGCTTTGTGGCCTGTCTGGCTGATTCTGCAAAACCAAAACTCCACCACACACCAATACAAATGCAAATAAAGTCCCGATACTAGTTAATGCAATTACTACATCAAGATTTAAAAACAAGGCGGGTATTGCTACAACAAAGCCCGTTAAAATGGTAGAAAAAGAAGGAGTACCAAACTTTGGATGAATGCGGGAAAAAATTTTGGGTAATAATCCATCACGGCTCATACTCATCCATATCCGTGGTTGTCCCAGTTGGAACACTAATAATACACTGGCTGTTGCCACCACAGCACTCACGGCTACAATTCCTGCAATCCATTTCATTCCTCTTGCTTCAAATACCATTGCAAGTGGATCGCCAACATTCAATTGCTTGTAACTCACCATGCCTGTTAGCACCAGTGCCAATAAAACATAGAGAATTGTACAAATAATTAATGAATAGATCATACTTCGGGGTAAATCCCGTTGCGGATTTTTACATTCTTCCGCTGTTGTTGAAATAGCATCAAAACCTATGTAAGCAAAAAACACAGCAGATACCCCTTTTAAAATTCCGCTAACACCATTGGGATTAAAAGGCGTCCAGTTTGCCGGATTTACATAATAACCACCAACAACGATGACAAGAAAAATTACAGCCAGTTTTAACCCAACTAAAAAATTACTGGTGTTCCTTGATTCTCTGATACCCCTGAAAACAATATAAGTTATTAAGGCAACAATCAGCATTGCCGGCAGATCCATGATAAGATGAATACCAAAAATTTGTGGTGCGGTTGTCCAGGCTGTATGTTTTGCTAATTCTGCAGTTTCCATCCCACCTAATACTTGTCCTTGAGCCAGTAAATCTGTTACTCCATTAAAGCCTTGGTGCGCCGTTGAGTAATCCATCGTCAGCCAATCCGGTATATGTAAGTGAAAGCCATCAAGCAACCTGGTAAAATAATCGCTCCAGGAAATTGCCACTGCAATATTCCCGATAGCATATTCCATTAACAGGTCCCATCCAATTATCCAGGCAAATATTTCTCCAAAGGCAACATAAGAATAAGTATAGGCACTGCCTGAAACAGGAACAGTTGAAGCAAATTCAGCATAACAAAGCGCTGCAAATCCGCAAGCAATGGCTGTGAAAATGTACAAATAGACAATACCCGGTCCTCCATCAAAAGAAGCTTTGCCAATACTGGTAAAGATAC
>JBARSW010000331.1:0-21322 GCA_049644925.1 Chitinophagaceae bacterium
TACCCGAATCCTTTTAAAGAGGATATTACTTTAAAGCTCTCTTTGGAAAAACCTGTAGATAAGTTGAATGTTATCGTGGCAGATATTTCAGGCAGGGCCGTATTTACCAGGGAATTAAGAAATGTTACGATGGGGGTAAGCCATATACAACTAGGTATGAATGGAAACAGGTTCCCACCAGGAACCTATTTCATCAGGATACAGACTTTGCCTGGTGGAAAATTTGAGACGATTAAAGTAATAAAGAAATAGAGATCTAGATTTATTTGTAGTAATTATGAAAAATGGCTGTTTCAAATGATTTGAAACAGCCATTTTATTTGTGGATGGATGTGGGTAGAAAGCTGTTTACCATACAAGGTTTCAGTCTTTATATAGATAAAAACAAGCCTGATCCCCATCATTTGCATTATTTAACCTGAGGGATTCATTTGAATAATCTTTAAGTTGGGTTACTGAAAATAATTCAGACTCATCAATTAATGGTATATCTCTGAGATATTTTTCACTTCCTGTAAACTGGAGAGAATAAGAATCATATACTACATCCTGAAAAATAAAGTTTGATTGTTCACATAAAAGTTGAATACTTTTTAAAGTGTGAAGAAAAAAATGTCTTGGGGCATCAAGCTGCACCCAATTGACTCCATATTTACGCCATGCAAAGCAGGCGGCAACAGGAATCCGGATGATCAAAAATCCTTTATGATTTAATAAATTATACAGGTTTTTCAGAACATTCAGCGGTTGATCCATATGTTCAAAAGCATGATGTAACATGATAAGGTCATACTTGCTTATTAATTCATCCAGGTTTTTTTTATAAACAGTAATGCCGCAATCATACTTTATCTCCTCTTGAATATATGGGTCAACGCCTGTTAGATTTTTAAAACCATCATTATACATCTTTAGCAGTAATTCTCCGGATCCGCACCCTACATCTAATATTGCTGACCTGCTGGAAACAGTATTTCTCTTTAACCAGGGATAATAGCTATAATATTTCTTTGAGATTAATTTGCCAATAAAGCTATTTCCTTGGAGATAATGATCTAATAAAATTTTTTTTAAATTTCGTTTCAGTGATTTTGAAAAAGAGGTTTGTATTAAGTGTTTTTCACCTTTCGATTGATAAGAATAATAATTTTCAGGATAGTATTTATTAATATTTTCCGGGATATTAATTAGTTGGACGCACCCGCATTTTGCGCATTCCAGGTATTCAAATTCATCCCTTGTCCCGAACATCATTTCCCTTGCGATTACTATTTTATTATTCTCACTATTATTACAAATGCTGCATATATTCATTATTATCATTTGGGTACTAAAATAAATAGAAAAGACGGCTATTGCAACATTACCGGCTTATTAAAAAAAATGAAAAGAAAGACTGTTTTAACTTTGAAGGAAACCATGCTTAATACCAAATGGAAAGTATAGAAGAAGAGGCATCAATTAATAGCTTTTATCCTACCTTTTTAATATTTTGCATGGCAGATCATTTTTGACTCTTTTTGGAAAATAGCAACCGGTAATTTTATTGCTGGAAATTATTTCAGATTTGGTATTAAAACCTGCTACCCGGATTTATATGAATAATTCAGCAAGAATTAATGGTTTCGATGCTTTACGTACAATTGCCATGTGGTTGGGAATTGTATTGCATTCAATAATAGTATATAAAGTAGTGCCAGAACCTAATTGGCCACATGACCCTGGAACGAAATCATACTTGCTTGACTGGTTATATAGTTATATACATACTTTTCGCATGCCTTTATTTTTTATGGTAGCTGGTTTTTTTGCCCACCTGGTTATTGCAAGGTCAGGGGTGGACTATTTTGTAAAACAAAGATTTAAAAGAATTGTGATTCCCTTTATTGTCGGAGTTTGTATAATAGTTCCGCTCTCACTTCTCCCTTTTAGTATCTATAAATTTTATTATTTGCAGAACATGAATACTGCCGAAACCTGGAAAAATAGTCTAAGGCAACTATTCAAGTGGAACGGACTTGCCCATTTATGGTTTTTGTACTATTTAATAATATTTTATGTTTTTTCCCTGGGTTTTATTTTTATTTTCAAAAAGCAATTAAATAAATTAAAGGAAACCCTGTCAATTTATATTACAAATATTTCATTTGCTAAACTTTTGATTGCCTGCTTATTTTTGCTTTTTATATTCTTTATTAATAAGACTTCAATACCCGGTGTTTATACCGGAATTAAACCCAGCCTTACTTATTTTTTATATTATGGATTCTTTTTTGCACTTGGTTGGATATTGCAGATAAATGTGAAAAGTGTTGAATCTCTTAAAAAAAATTCATGGTTATTATTCTTTATTGGCACTTCACTTTCAGCGATACTATTTTTTAAAGGAAGTACGTTTACTGGTCCGGTGCATTATTTGACTATGTCATTACAAATAATCAGTTTAATAGCAGGTTTTACAGGTTTATTTATCAGGTATTTTAATACAGAAAACAAGGTATGGCGTTATTGTTCAGATGCCACATACTGGGTCTACCTGGTTCACTTAAGTCTTGTAGTTAGCTTTCAGGTGATCTTATTAAACTCACCCATATATTTCTGGTTTCGTTTACCGATTGTGCTTATTGCGGCCTTTTCGATCAGTTTATTGAGCTATCATTTTTTTGTGCGTTTTACTGTAATTGGCGAGTTCTTACATGGTAAACGTTCCCGCCAGCACTCAAAAGATACCCGACAGGTTAATATTCCACCTGGCCAAAATAAAAAAGGAGAATCTATTTAACTTTAATTGATTGTTTAGGAAGTTTCCATTGTGTGCGATAAGTCTTTCGGATTTGATCGCTTAGATTCTTTTTCAATCATCCAAAGTAACATTGGCATAAATATCAGGATAGTAGGAACCAGAAAAAGCCTGGTTTGATACGTAACTACAGTAAATAAATGAACAAAAAACCATGCTGGTACAATTCCTAAAAACCAAACTCGCAGCAGGAGGGGAAAGGATTTAAATTTATAAAGTATAAGTAGTGGGATTACACTGAAAACTCCAAGCATTTCAAAATAGGATTTTACACCTACAGAGCTGAATAAATTAAGTTTTAGCATTTGCAGCCCGGATGGTACTTTCCAGTCCTGTGGAGGCTGATAGCCATAATAAAGACGTATTCCTGAAAATAGGGCAAAAAATATTACATATAATATTGCCGTAAAAAACCAAATTGAAGGTTGGGGAAACCTGATTGAGCGAAGGTTAAACATCCTGATCTTAAATGCCGAAAAATCTGTTTTTGAAATAAAATATAAAAAGGGGATCATCATAGAAGTTTCCCTGTTTAACGCCGCAAAGAAGATAACTGGTATTAACAATTTAGGATCTTTTTTGTACACAATAATACATGCAGCAAACAGGTAGAAAATATTATCAAGATAGGTGTTGAAGGTAAGGTCACTTGCAATTACCGCATTACCCATTGCAAGTGAAATAAACATTAATCCGAAGAAGATCAACCATTCATTTTTAATAAAAAAACGCCACAAAAAAAAGGCAAGTAGTATTACAGAAAAATTTAGTAAAAACCTGAAAAAAAGAAATACAAACATATATTTTACTGCGCCTTTTGTTTGCAGCAACTGGATGAATTCACGGGTTTCAGGAGTAGGTTCAGAAGTTTCTGTAAACTGGAAATTTATTTTTTCTTCAATGGGGTAAATTTTATCAACGCTATTATCATATATCCATTTGAACCCTTCAATGATCATAGGGCATAGCATCCGATACTGCCATGGATTGTAATATTCAGAACGTCCTTCTATAAGGGCAATATGCCGTTCATATGTCTTCACGGCAACACCATTATAGAAGTTTTTATAAATAGGGTACAGCGATAAAAGCGAGAAGCAAAAAAGGATAAAAAATAGTTTTCCCGTATTATTTTTTTGCAACAATTGTATAGTGGGGGTAAACATACATTCTCTTTTTTTTGATTTCAATTATTTCCAGGTTATTTTGCTCAAGCCAGGATTGTGTTTTATTATAAGGCAATTCATTTCCAATTTCTCCTGCAAAGACCAGGTCATGGATCTTATTGAAATATACAAGTGGACTTCCACCGTTAATATCCTTAATGATCAACCGGGCTCCGGTTTTCATACAGTTTACCAGGTCCGAAATGAATTGTTGCTGGAAATCTTTAGGAACGTGATGTAAAACATCATTCAAAAAGATAAGATCAAGTGTAGCTATTTTCTCCGGAAAATGCTTGCCATTGAATTTTTCAAACTCATAGGGGACATCGCTATGTTTTTCAAATAAGGATTTTGCATTATTCACTAAATGGTCATTGATCTCAATGCCAAAAATAAATGAAGGTTTTGCAAATGCTGCGAGTAATAGGCAAAACTGGCCTGACCCGCATCCAATATCTCCTATTCTGTCGCCTTCTTTAACAAAGCTGATCAGCTCGACAAAAGGACATACTATCGGTCGATAGTATATTTTAAGTTTATCTATTAAACCAGTTTTGAGCTTTAATCTTTTCAGGTATTTTAAAAGATCCTTATTTGTTAAAGTATTTTTCATTATCGCAATTAACAGATAAACCGGAATTTATTTATTTACAGGTAGTATTTTTAACCATGAATATAAATGCATACTTTTTAAAAGGACAATGGTACTAACGCTTATATTCTTTTTGCTGTGAATTTAGATTATATTTCTTTAGTGAAAATAAAAACCATAATAATTTTTCTTTTATAAAAAAATTATAAAAAACAACTGGTACAGTAACCCCAAAGACAATACCCCAGAATAATAAAATAGGTGGATTGTGAATTCCCAATAGGTTTGTAAGAACAATTCTGATAAGCGCAGCTACGAAAACATGCATCACATAAATATACAAGGAATGATAACCCAGTACCCGTAAAAAAGAGAAGGCAGTAATACGTTGCAATCGAAAGGACAGGATAAGCATACACAGGCATCCTGCCAAAGCTATGGCGAGAAAGATTACTTTTCCCTGTAACTGCTGCAAATAATAGGATTCAGGCTGTTGCAAATAATATAACTGGGTAAGAACAAAAACAGGTATAATAAAAACAAACAAAACAGGTTTTTGAAGAAAACGTTGTGTAGATTCAACAAAAAAGAAATTTGAAATAGCATTTCCTAAAGCAAAAAATATATAAAATTCCATCCAATCAGAAAGCATACTTATGCCCCACATATAAGAAGATAAAAAGTATAAAATAATTCCGAGGGCTATCTGTATTTTTATACCAGCTCTAAACTTTATTTTAATCAGTGAATAAATCATGGTCGTATTGAACAAAGCAGGTAAATACCAGAACTGATCAAGGTTACGGGGTTGGTAAAAAATATAGGTATAATCTTCAATCCCCCTGTCTGAATTTGTTAAATTTGAAAAAATGATTTGTATGGTGATTTGTAAAAAAGACCAAACAAGGTAAGGGTAAAGAAGATGCTCGAATTTTACGAAAGCAAATTGTTTGATCGTTCTTTTTTTTAAGCTACTATTAATAAAGATTCCGGCCAGAATAAAAAAGAGTGGCATTCTGAAACTATAAAATATCATATTGGCATCCGTAAGGTAGGGAGGAATAATGATACCACTTCTTTCTATTCCTATCAGAATGTGACGGTACACGACCAGCACAATGGCAATGCCACGCAGGTAATCAACCCATTGCATTCTTTCTTTTTGAAGAATTGGCAGATTGAAAGCTTTGGAAAGCCAGTTTTGCTTAATGGGCATAAAACCTTTGATGGATTGCAGTTATTTTATTGCACTTTCAAGTGAAGTCCCAATGATTCTTTCTATTTCAATTTTAAGCAGATCTTGTTGAAGTTGAAGCCCCAGTTTCTTAACGAACTCGTCGTTGTATATTTTTTGTGATGCATTATAAACCTGAATGGTAATGGTACCATTTCTGAATTTTTCCTTTGCCTGGAGGAAAGCGGTTTCTTCATCATCAACTGCCTGTGTTTGCAGATCTATCAGCAGGAAATAATTTTTATATTGCCTGTATTTTGAAATAATATCGGCCCTGATATTACGGGCTAAACTCTCCTGATTGATTTTGCTGATTTCAACTCCTTCTTTCGCAGATTTTACTCCTGTTCTTGAAAAGAGTGTTCCAAGTGGCAGTGTAAGACCAAAGAAATATTTTGGATAAACATAAGAAGTTTGCGTATTTGTATTTGCAAAAGTCTGATCGTTATAATTGGTTGAAATAGTTAAAAGGTTCAGCCAAGCATTTTTTGCACTCTTTAATTGGTACTCGTTAATTTTATTCTGATGTTCTGTTCCCTTGTATAAAGGACCAGATAATGCAAGGGCTACTAATTTTTCTTCTATAATGGAAGACGAGTCGGTGACCAATTGAGTTTTTACCCGGTTAATGGCCGTCTTGTTCCCGGCTAATGAATTACTTTGGCTATTTGAATTGTTAACGGAAAGCAGTAGTATGCACAAAAAAAGCAGGATACTTGTTTTTTGTAAACTGACAGAAGAAGTTATTCTGATCAGCCATAAAAATAATTTCTCTTTTTGAGATGGGAAGTTTATATATTTCATATCATTCAGTTTTTATTGTTTGGTCAAAGTTTTTTAATTTAAGAATAATGGCAATAATAGGATAATAAATTACGACATCGGTGATCTGGCCTATTGCTACTTGGGAAAAATCACCTGTATATAATGAAAAACAAGCTGCCGTGCAGGCAGCGTAAATAAGTCTTATCTCTTCATTTTTGCACTTAAAATAACCTTTAATTCCTGTTTTCAGAACTAAAAAGTAAAGAAAAAGAATTAAACCAAAACCAATCCATCCAAGTTCCAGAGCTTTTTTTAAATAACCACTGTCGGGAGGAAACCCTGCCAGCGGGTGGCCAGGATTATAGGTTAAACCTTCTCCCCCGGTTGTACTCAGTCCACCTCCAATTGGGTGGGAATAGATATATGGCTGAATGGATTTCCGGTTTATTTCTCTTACATTAAAAGAAGCATCTTTTGTACCTCCTCTGAAGGTAAGCCTGAATTGGCCAATATGTGAATTACTATAGGGCCCGTATAAAATAATAAGGAAAAGAAATGCAGAAAGAATTGCAAAAATACGTGTAGTCTTTTTGTCTAAAGTGATAAGCATAAAGATGAATAATCCGGCAACAAGCATGGCATTAGCTGTTCTTGTAAGTGAAAAACTCATACTTAGGATCATAAAAATCACACCGGTAATAATGGCAATTTTGTTTTGCAATTTTTTTTTCCCTGTTGCTATGGCAATAAAAAAAACACTACAGGTAGCCATAGCAATCGAAAGCGAAAGGGCATCCGGGAAGAAAGACATTTTCCGGGCACCTCCGTTAACAAAGATCATTCTGGCTCTTTTATCATCATCAAATATCCAGTCAGTTTCAAATTGGAAAAAGCCATGCCATTCCTGTACACAACCGTAAATACCAACTAATACACATAATATGAACAAAACATTTATGAATCTTTTTACGCTGGATAAACTGTTAAATACATTAAATGAAATAAAGAGGATTAATAAAGTGGCTAATATTTTTCTGAATGCCGGAATCCATCCTGTTAGCGAACTACCGCTTGGATTGAATACTTCAATAGCTGTATATGCATAAACAAAAAGTAAGGTAATAACAACGGAAGTTTGGGTAAATTGGTTGAAACTTTTTTTCAAATTAACATTTCTGATAAAAAAACCTAAAAAAGTAGCTCCAACTAATATATCTGAAAATACACCTACTTGAAGGGTATCATAAAAAAAAAGCCGGTTAAAATGACTTATAAAAAAGGAATAAATAAGGATTAAATATAAACCTGTTTCAGCATTTAGCATGCAGGTCAATACAACAGCAATACCAAATATTAAAGCTATTAAACCTAACCCAATACTTGTTTGTTGTGCCATTAAATAGCCAAAAAAAATGGCTATTGATATAAAAATGATGTAGCCTAGCCAGTTATTCAGCTTTTCGAGTAAAAAGGTTTTTTGTAAAAAGGTAGAAAGCCTTGAACTGATCCGTCCTTTTTTGTATGTAAAATCGTTATTATCCATCGTTAAATTAAAAAAATAAAATTTTAATATAAATCGATAACATAATAATTGCTACGGCAATAATGACGAAATTTTCATGGAGGGAAACCTTATTATTAGTCATTGAATAAATTTTACATATCAGGTTTATCCTATTAATTTTTGTCAGGTGGTTTTTAAGCCACATTAACGTTTTTGAGATCTACCATGTTCAGGATAGCTCCACTGAATTTTTCTCCCAGATCTTTGAAGAATTTAATTGACTCTTTATCTATTTGCTTGATAATTTCTGTGGCGGAAAAAACAGCAATTACTCCCTCAACATATTGTGATAGCTCTTTTGCGTCTGAAAAATCATTCAAAGGGGGGCCTTCAAGAAATATGTAATCAAACTCCTGTTTCAAGTCGTTTAACTGATGCAATAAATTTCTTCTTGGTAAGATTTCAGATGGTGTGTAATCTCCTCCTTCGGAACCAATAATTAGAATATTACCGGACCCGATAGCTGTTGCTAAATTTTTTACCTGCTGAATTAGAGATAGGGAATCAGTGTTCTCAATAGACATATTTTCTAATATAGGAGTTGCGCCCAATTGAAGAGTAAGATCATTATTCGAAAAATTTGTATCAATAATGAGTATTTTTTTCTTACTCTGGCTCAGGCTATGCGACAATGCCTGAATCAATGTTGTTTTACCCTGGCCTTTTTTTGTACTGGCAAACAGGAAAACATTTTTACCACTACTCTCAACTTCATATCTTAGTTTTCTTAAAGATTCTCTGAACACATTATGTCGTTTTTTATCCAAAGGATCATCAATTCCACCTTTGTTTGTAACAATATCTTCGAGGTTCTTATTTTTCAGGTTCATGAAATTCACCATACTGATCAACTTAAGATTCACTGTTTTGGCGAATATACCCGGTGTTTTTACAGAAGAATCAAGATAAGCAAGCAATATGATAATTAGAATTGTTACTAAAAAAACTGAAATTCCCGCCATTGCAACCAAAATTTTCCTTTTGGATGGTTCCGGGGTAATAGCTGGCTGACCCTGCAATATTTGACGAAAATTGTTGACGGAAGATGAGCTCATATCTATTGCATCATTATACTTTTGTTTGGCAGAAAGATATTCTTTACTGGCCAGATCGGCATCTTTCATCAACGTCTCTATTGTTGCACCGCGGGAAGCATCCTGGTAGACATTCCCTTTCAGGGAATTTATTTTACTTTGCAGACTTGCAATATTAGAAATACTTGTTTGGATATCTATATCTATGTCATTTTTCTTAAGGAGAAGCTCTGACAAACTTTCTGTGGTTGGAGTAGTAGTTGTAACAGGTTGTATATTTGTTAGCTTACTTTGATATTCTGCTTTGAGTTGGTTGTATCTGTTCAATAAGGCCTTATCAGTTGAACCACCATTCAGATAAGCCGTATAAGTTTCCTGCATTGCCTTTCTGAGCATTAATAATTCATCATTATTATTAGGATTTACTGTATTGACAGGAGTCCCTTTTAAATTTGCAATACGTTGATTTATTTTACGAAGTGAAGAGTTAAGGGTAGCTTGATTAGTTCTCTCCTGTGCTAGGCTTTGTTCAAAACTAGAAATAAGATCGAATGTACTGGTATTTTGTATACTGATATCAACTGTTCCGCCGGCATTCCCCAGCAATGCATTTTTATAGTCCAGGTCCTGCTTTTTCTTTTCCATCAGGCTTCGGAGTGTATCTATAGATTCCTGGGAAGTATTGCCACGGACGTTTTTATAATATCTTATGAACAACTGGAAAAGATTATTTACGATGAATGCTGAAAGTTCAGGGTTTTCAGATGCGTAATCAATTTGTATGTAGTCAGTTCTTTGCAAACGGTATACAGATAAACTCCTGTTGATTGATTTATAGTCATATCCATATAAGCTCAAAAACTCTAAAAGTTTTTTCTCCTCCGGTTTATAGGAAGTTAACAAACTCATAGTTTCCAGCTTACTTCGAAAAACTTTTTTTGCCTCCTCTTTATTAATGGTTGTAAAAACGGGACTCTCTTTCTGTTTTTCATTCAAAACCCGGAATGGAACCTGGTTTTCTAAATCGTGTAATATCAGTGTATAAGATAAAAGACTGAGAACGGAAGGAGATACAAAGGTTATGATTGCATTGTTAAATTTCGTTTCTGCCTGGTAAATATCAAAATTTTCATTGCCAACTTTTATCTGGTCACTTATAGTAAAACCCGTAGATACCTGTGCATTAGACCGGTATTTTTTTTGAGTATTCCTAGTAAAAAAATAAGCACAACCTGCAGCCAGAATGGTGGCACCAATTATTATCCATTTGCGTTTAAATAAGATTCTGAACAGATAAAAGAATTCCATTAATAATTAATTAAAAAAGTTATTGTTTGAGTTGAGGAGATAAATACATTCGTGTTATAATAAAATAATTACATGATGATTATAGATTAGTGAATATTGTTATTTATATTTTTTGATAAATTTTTTATTTATTGGGTAAATGTACAAAACCCGGGTAACTAAAGCAAGTTTTCGTGAGTAATGAGTTAAAATAGTCGGTTAAAAAACTATTAAATATACCAGTGAAAAATGTTCCTTTCAGATTAGTTGCTATTATTCTGATAAAACAGACTGAGTCCGTTTTGCTTTTTCCCAGGTTGCAGGTTGTTTTCCTCTTATAAATCTGAAAAATCCCATGATAACTGAAATATTCATAAATACAAAGTAATAACAGAGTTTTAAAATTTTGAATCGATTATTGGAGGAGGAGATAAATTTTCCTGTCAAGGCAAAAAGGTAAAACAAGATTTGTAATAGAAATAAGATTTTATAAGAACTTGAAGAAGATTCTAAAAATAAAAATAGGCTGGAAATAAAAGCAATTAATAGGCAAAATGGACTCAATGCCCATCTTAATACCCGATGTGAAATGTATAAAAAGGAAAGTTTAGGATGATTCCAGAACATAAATAGGGATTTAAGCATCCAAATTGCTTGAAATCCACCCGCAGCAATTCTTATTTTTCTTTTTTGTTCATCTTTTAATGAAAAGGAGGGTAATTCCATTGCATATGCATCAGGTTCATAAATAATCCGAAATCCTTTCTGTGCTACTTTCAAAGAAATCACAAAGTCGTCCAATATTACTTCATCAGCTATTGGTTCATATAATTCTCGCCTAACAGAAAATAATTCCCCTGCAGCACCAACTACAGAATAAAACGCTGAGTCAATTTTTTTTAAAAAAGATTCATACTTCCAGTATGCCCCTTCTCCGTCTCCTGCATCAAATGAATTTTCAGCTAAAAGACTAACTTTCTTTTCACCAGCTACACCTCCAACTTTGTCATCAATATAGTGAGAAGCAATATTTTTTGTAGCTTCAATATTTAAAAATGTATTTGCGTCACTGAATATCAGAATATCATTCTTTGCAATTTTCGCTACCCTGTTTAAAGCAGCCGATTTACCTTTTCTTTCTGGCTTGTGTAATAATATGATTGAAGGGTACCGGCCTATTATTTCCCTTGTTTTATCAGTGGACCCATCAGTTATAAAAATAAATTCAATTTTTTCCGCCGGATAATTTTGATGAATCGAATTAATTATTTTTTTTTCAATAAAATCTTCTTCATTATAGGCTGCTACAATGAATGATATAGAAGGGGAAAAATCCAAATCATCTGTTTTAGGTTTTCCCCCTTTTCTATTTAAATTATTTATCAAATAAACTATCAAAGCATACCCGGCATAATTGTAGAAAATAATGAAGCAACTAATAAAAAGAATATATTGCCAGATTATCATTTATTGTATATTTTTCAATAATAATTTTTATAAAATAACTTTACAGATCAGCAAATAAATATAAAGTTAGAAAAATGCTTTGTGTTTCAATAAGAACTTTTGCAGTGGCGCTCTTTCATATCGAAAAATTCAATAACTTAATTTGCTGATCCTTTTTTTGACTTTTCCTTTGATACTTTTAATAGTTTTATAATTTAACGGATGGTTTTTATCAAAAGAGGTTTTAGCTCTAGCTTTGACCATTGATTGTTTTCTCAAAAATTTATTTAATATTTTGATTTTTTTGCTATATTTTTTCTACTTTAATAAAGAAATTTCACTATGCCCTTTTTTGACAAATACCCTTCGGTAAAGTACTTTCTTAAAAAACATTTTTTGCCAAAATATTTATGGCTCCGTGCACTAAAATATGCAGGAAATGTTGTTTACTGCCCATGTTGTAAAGGAAATTTTTCAAAATTTCTAGAAGTAGGTCCCAAAAGAGAACCAATGCTATGCCCAAGGTGCCGGTCAAATGACCGGGACAGGTTTTTCTGGCTTTACCTTGAGGCACATCCTGGTTTCCTCCGGCCTGGAATAAAAGTATTACATATTAGTCCGGAAACAATTTATTATAATCTCTTCAAAAAAATCCCCGGTGTACAATATATTGCAGGAGATAAGTTTGTTTTGCAGTTTGGAAGTACATATCCACCGGATACTATATACCTTGACATTACTGATATGTCTCAATTCCCGGATAATACATTTGATTTCTTGTTTTGTTCTCATGTGCTTGAATATATAAAAGAGGATCAAAAAGCACTTGCTGAATTATTCAGGGTATTAAAAAAAGGGGGCAAGGCAATTATTTCTGTACCAATTCGGTTTGGGCATTACGAAACAATAGAAGACCCGAGTATTACAGATCCTCAAGAACAGGCACTTTTATATGGTGATACAGGTCATCTGAGATACTATGGAGAGGATTATAAAGAAAAAGTAAAAAATGCAGGTTTTATGCCAGAATTTATACCTGTTGCTGACTTTATTTCTCCTGAACTGATTAAAAAATGTGTAATTAAACCAAAAGATGCAGTTCATATATGCACAAAATCTGAATAGTTTGCTTATTATTAAGTGATAGGAACATGATTTTTATTACAAACCTTTTTTGTTTTTAACAATTGGTTTTTTATTAACAATTTAATTTGACTTCTATTTTTTTATACATGAAGAATTTTTCTGAAACAAATAAACAAGAAGGTGTACTCAGTTTCCTTATAGCATTTACTTTAATTAACACAGTTTCCTATATACTCTTGTTTACGTCCCTAGTGTTTGCAACAGGCGGGGGGATAAACTGGTGGCAGTTTCCTTTTTCATATGCGCTTGCAATTTTTGTAAATTATTTTGCAGCTAATTTTTTAGCAAAAGAAAGAAAACGATTTTATTTTTTAAAATCATCAATGATTTCAAGTGTAGTTATTATTGTTTCAATTTTCATAGCCGTCTTTTTTTATGATACTTCCGCTGATGGTCCTGTTTATCACCAGGAGACGGTTTATCAGCTTTCAAGAGGCTGGAATCCCTTTTATACCGTTTTGCCAGATTCAGTGAGTCAATCAATATGGGTAAATCATTATCCCAAAGGGGCAGAAGTACCTCAGGCTGCTATCTACAATCTTTTAAATAGAATAGAAACTGGAAAAGCAACAAACATACTTTTTTTATTTGCCGGATTTTTTATTTGCCTGACAGCTTTTAGTAAAATTGGATCGTTTTCATATAAAAAAAGAATATTACTTAGTTCTCTCTTAGCATTGAATCCTATTACAATAAATCAATTATTTACTTTCTATATCGATGGACAGATGGCCAGTCTGCTTTTGTGTTTTATTGCAATTTGTACCTTATTATACAATGGCATAAATAAATTTTATCTTTTTTTACTTGGTTCTGTAATTTTGATTATCATAAACTTAAAATTTACCGGAATAGTTTTCGTAGCAGTATTTAGTATTGGGTTTTTGATATTACTTCTTTTTAACAAGAAAATACAACACTTCCAGAAAGTATTCTTAATAATTATAATTTCAGGTATTATAGGAGCAGTATTTGTTGGTTACAATCCCTTTGTCAAAAATACTATTATTAATAATCATCCCTTTTATCCACTAATGGGTAAATCAAAAATTGATATAATTAAAGAAAGCTATCCAATCGGATTTGCTGATAAAGGGAGGTTTGAAAAATTTTATATTTCTTTATTTGCTCATACTGATAATGAGGGTTCATGGGTTTGGGAAAAAAGAGTCCCCACGTTGAAGATCCCTTTTTCATTTAATAAGATTGATATAGAAAATGCTAGGACTGAGGATACAAGGGTGGCAGGTTTCGGTCCATTTTTCAGTGGCATTTTGCTTGTTTCTATGCTGTTATTTATAGTATCAATCTTATTGGAAACAAACAGGTTCTTAGTAAGAAAAATTGTTTACAGCTCGGCGGTTATCCTTATTTCTGTATTTATGATACCAGAGGCATGGTGGGCAAGGTATGTTCCGCAATTTTGGTTTATCCCGTTATTTTTTTTGATTGCTATAGAGTTCAATCAGCGCAGGTGGTTAAAAATTTCAAGAAAAATACTCTATCTGTTATTAGCGGGGAATATTTGTTTTGCATTGTTTTCTGTTCCATATAGAGTATTAATGACAATGCAACTGGAATACCAGCTTTCACAGCTTAAAGCAAGTAGGCAAACAATTAAAGTAAATTGGGGTAATGCAAGAGCTAACCGAATACGATTTAATGAAAGACAGATCCCTTATGAAGAACACGAAGGAGTTGGAACGACGGCAGTTGAAATAATCGGATCTGACTCAAAATTTGAATTACCTGGAACAATTCCCGATGTTCCGATGCCTTTTTTATTAAAATGGTGGAGGGGAATAAAGCCCTTGGATAAATAATTATGTTTTTTAGGTCACCTCACTGATTGATTTGTTTATTAAGGTAATGGTGGGAAATTAATAGACCAGCTCTCTTTCAATTTTGTCAATAATTGCGTTGTCTGTTATCATATCAAACTTTCTGGCAAATAGTTTATCTGAAGTTTTGAGTGCTTCAAAATCCTTTATAGTAAGAATTTTTGGGTGTCCGTTTTTTTCTTCAACCTGCCAATCTACAAAAACTAGATTATTGGTGATTTTTTCTTTAAAATTTGAATTATATAAAATGGTAGCAAAAAAGAATTCATCCGCTCCCCAGCAATATTTAAAATATCGGACTACCTCAGGGTGTTTAGCCGTAAAATCAAGAATATATTGTGCTGCATCATAGGTTAAGGTGAACCAATTAGATCTTCCAACAATTTTGAAATTCAAAGGGAATTTTCGGGGTGGCAGAATTTTTGTTAAGAATTTTGCAAGGCGATACTTGCCGGGAATTTTCCAGTCAACAAAGTGGTAATTTTTTACCCGTATAGCCGCCTCTTTCCATTCATCTTCAATTGATTCACAGGTAATAAACTCTTGTCCCTTACGGTTTTTGATATATTGATAAATATATTCTGAAGGTTTTAATGGGAAATCCTGAGCGGATATTACATTTACGTATTCATATTTAAACGGAAGAATTTCATTGAATCCATTTAGAGTTGCCTGGATTGTGCCATATCCAGCCCAGTTTATTTTTGCCCTGTTTTTAATAAAAAAAACATTTTCCTTCTCAGCTAATGAAGTAAACAAGTCTATATCAGCTTTCTTATCAATATGAATATAAAAATCAAATAAAGGGTGTTCCAGTGCTTTAATAATACGTTCCAGTTGTAGAGGATTTTTATGCGCTAAGATCAGATGAGCAATTTTCATAAAATAGCTGGTGAAATTTGTTTGGAAATTACTGAACCATTTTTTTCTTTTTAGAAGCGAAAGTTAACAGGGTAGTAAATGCTTTTTTATAAAAATCAATCATATACTTGAAAATATTCAATATTTCCAATCCTATTTGTTTTTTCATAATGAAATACCAGGCAATACTTATAAGAGTCAGGCTAATTAGTGTACCAATTGCAGCTCCATAAAAGCCAAAATTAATGAGACAAATATAATTAATGGCGAGGTTGGCAACTAAAGATATTGTGTTCATGATAAAACACAAAGAAGCTTTGCCTATTGAATTCTATAGATTAGCGGCCTGGTTTTGCATTGGTCTCAGCAAACCAGTAAACATGTATAGTTGAAGAATAGGTGCAGCCGCATAAAAGCTTGAACCGGCAATAATTAAAATAACAAATTTTGGGAAAAGGATAATAAAAATGGCCGCTGGAGTTGTAAAACAAAGTAAAATGGCAACCATACGTTCATATAAGTATCGTACTTTGCCTTTCCCTTCTTCCATTGATGCCCGTGCCGCTTTTGGAAAAATAATTTCTGAAGCGGCATAGGAAGGTATATCAACTAATAAATTGATGCGGGAAGCGGTCCCATAATAAGCGACAGAGGAGCTTGATAAAAATTTAGCAATCATTATTTGATCAATATTGGCAACAATATTTGATATAATACCTGAGCTGAAAATATAGCCACCATAACCAAGTATTTTTTTTACCCAGGCTACTGTCGGGTCAAATATATGGAGAAGATATTTTTTACTGTATATATACAAAACGATTGTCCCTGCAATAATACTCCCTCCCTGGTAAAGTGCAAGATGCGCAAGTGAAAAAGAAGTTTTTGAAAGAAAATGAAAAATAATAATACCAAAGAAAATAAGTTGCCGGATAAAATTACCTGCAAAAACACCTTTAAAATCAAGATGGGATTGCTGGATAGCTTCAAAATGAGAGAAAAATATCATCCCTGTCAATCCCGGGATGAACCAGATGAGCATTCGGGATAATTCAATGCCGGTTTTAAGCCAACTGCTTAACCAGCCGGAAAAAAATAATATGAATAAAATGAATAAAGTAGTTATGAAAGCATTTATTACAAGAGAAGAAGATGCTATTGCTGTTTTTTCGGTGTTATCATCAATACTACTTACAAAACGTATATGAGCATTTTTTATAAGACTTGTTTTAGTAGTTTCAAAGATCGAAGTGATAATCAGAAACAATATCCAAACACCCATTTCCGGCTTTGGCAGTGTTCTTATCAATATCATGAAATTGATAAGTCCAAAAAAAGTAAGTAAAAATCGTTGGAGGAAAGTATAAAAAGCAGAACGAATCCAATATGATGAAAAATATTTTTTCAAGGATTAAACAATTTTACGGACGGTGTTACTATTTCAAACATACATAAAAAAATTGGTTATCACAGGCACTGTTTATGGACAAAGGGCAGGCGAATTTCACTATATATTTGTTATAATATTTTATCGTTTTAGTAAATGATTTTTACTGTTTCTTTTTTTCTGGATATAGGTGAAATTAAATATTTGGGTATCTTGTGCTATAAGGTCGCTTACCAGGTAAGTGAAAGGGCTTTAATTTTTATTAATTACCAATGAAAGAATAAATGGATAGAAAATATATCGTAATAGCTCCTTGTGGTAATCGTTCTTTCTTATTTAATGAATGCTGGCTAAAGCAGAAGGAAATAAAAAACTTCGACTTATGTTTAATGTTTTATCACGAGGAAATTGCAGATGCTTCTCTTTATTCAGCAGCTGAATATTTTTTTCATTTGAGGGGATTTAAATATCACATGATTTATCAGTTATTGACAGCCATCCAACCGGAATGGCTTGAAAAATATGACTATTTCTATTTTTTGGATGATGATATTAATATTGAAACAGCTGAGATCAATAAAATGTTTTCATTAAGCAGCTTATTTGATATTTCTATCAGCCAGGCTTCACTTTCAAAAGATTCATTTTGCAGTTGGCCTATGTTTAAGCATCATTCAAACAGTTTTTGCCGTTTTGTTGGGCAAATTGAAGTGATGGCTCCGTTATTTGGAAAAGACGCATTAAAACTATGTTTGCCATCCTTTATCAGTAATCGTTCCAGTTGGGGCATTGATTCTGTTTGGTCAAAAATTCTTGGCTATCCTAAAGAAAAATTAATTGTATTTGATTCAGTAATTATGCAACACACACTTCCGGTGGGTAGAGGGGAACTTTATGAGAAGATAGGTGTAAATCCTTATGATGAATGGATGGCTGTTACACACCAATACAATGCAAAAAAGCATAATTACCAGGAATATGGAAGGTTGCAGCTTGTGAATTCAAAGAATAATCGGGTGAAATTCTTTTATTATAAATGTAGTGAGTTTTTTTCCAGAGGAAAACAGTCAATAAATGATTTTGATCTTGCTTCAAGAATCAAAAATCAGATGAATAAATTATTCAACCGGAAAAAAAAAGAGGCTAAAAAAGGTTTGTAGTTTTAATATTTATTGATCATTTATTCCTTTCCTGACTTTTAGTGTATACTCTAAATCTATTTCATAGAAACGCATACAATTTTTTTTAACTATCATTTTTAAACAATTCCTTTACACCGGATTGTACAAAAAATAAAATTTTGACGGTATGGCGTGAGTAGCTTTCATTTCCTTGCACTATTAACTAATAGTATACTCTTACAGTCTCTTACAAATTTTGATTAAGGTTGAATCCAGTGTTTATTAACAAAGTGTCAACATCATTTTGCAGGTCGTTAAATTTTGGAACTTTGTTTTCCTAAAATATTTAATTTCCCTTTTCTATTGGTTATTTTACTATAGTATTTATCGATGGTGGTATCGTATTTTTCATTAAAGAATACTTACAATATGTTTTTTTTACTATTGTAGATTTTGGGTATTAGTGCAATTGAATCAAACAATAGAAATGAATAATTTTATACTTCTATTATTAAGTAGTTGTAGATTTTAAAAAGGAAGTTTATTAAAATATTTTCAATAATACATTTATGAGCAATTATCAGGTATGTATCAATGTTTGATTTCAATCAATCTATTTTGGTATGAATATTGCAAATAAAGTATTAGTTGTTTGATTTTTTCGGGATGAAAAACCATATTATTTTTTTTTGATAAGGCTTTAATTGTTGAAATAATGATTTTTTGTTTTCAGTATCCAATATTTGTATATCCATTGAGTTGCATATTCCACAATCCAATACCCTAGCATTCCCATGAAAAATTTTTTATCACTTTTACTTTTATTAACGTTCGTTACCCAGGTTGAATCACAGACAATTGTAGGACGCCAACAGGTTGACCAATACCCCATAACTGCTGGTGGCACTTTAACTTACGGGCTTACATGGTTGCCTCAGAGTTATTCAAATACTTCCAGGAAATATCCACTCATCATCTTTCTTCATGGAGCAGGTGAAGGAGGGACTGGTGTATCAGGCCTGAATAATCTAATCACGACAGGAATTCCCAAAAATATTTCCAATGGGTGGAATGCAACTGCTATAAACCCATTGACCGGCGTAAGAGATAGTTTTATTGTTGTTTCACCACAAGCCGGAGGATGGTCTTACAATTACAATTCCGTAAAATATATTTTACCAAATTTAATCAGCAGGTACAGGGTAGATACAGAAAGAATTTACCTGACAGGACTTTCTGCTGGTGGAGCTGGTACATTTTCAGTTTTGGGTAGTAATGATAGTCTATTTACAAGGAAGTTTGCAGCAATGGCAACATCGAGTACCGCAGGCGTTGATGATGTAAATGGGTATAATTATATGCAGGTTGAAGCTCAATTGAGAAATGCAAAAAGGGATGGCGTTCGTGTATGGACAGTAGTTGGTGAACAAGATTACTTACTTGATGTAGGTGTTCGTTATCATGATAGTACAAATAAACTTAACCCTGCAATTCCAAACAAATTAACTGTAATTGCAACACTTGGACATACTACCTGGAATAAACAATATGATACTCTTTTCAGACCTGTTTTAAATTACTATGGTAATAATGCAAACTGTTCCAACGGTTGCCCTTCAATAACCGCCCCCAATAATAATGGTTCAAGTGTACGGGGAAGTGGTGTAACACAAGATAGTTTGAATGTTTATGAGTGGTTTTTGATAAATAAACGTTCGGCCACTTCCACTACTTTACCTACTGCCAGTGCAGGAAATAATCAAACAATTAATTTACCAATAAATTCTGTGACATTATCTGGTAGCGGGACAGCTGGTAGCGGATTTTCAATAAGTTCTTATTTATGGACAAAATTATCTGGACCTTCGTCATATAATTTTTCTTCTACAGCATCGGCTTCAACAAATGTTACTGGTTTAGTTGCTGGTATTTATATTTTTCGTTTTACAGTAATTAATAGTGCAGGTATTTCGGCCTCATCTGACATTCAAATAACAGTAAATACATCAAATATACATATACCACCTACTGTTTCTGCAAGCGGTAATCAGACCATAACATTACCTGCAAATTCAGTTTCTGTTTCATCAACCAGTACTGTTCAAGGATCAATTGTATCAACAAACTGGACTAAGTTTAAGGTACCTGGTCAAACACCAAAAAAAGTAGTGGTATTGGGGTCTTCAACTTCATTGGGCAATGGAACCACTTCTTATGATAGCTCTTATGTCGGTCGGTTTATTAATTATTATGCGGCAAATGGGATATTGAGTAGTGTAGTGAATCTAGCGAATACCGGAAGCGATATTGGCGCCGCTTTACCTATAGGAAATAGTCCTTTGGCTGGATTGAGTAATCCCGACCCACTGCGAAATGTAACTGCTGCACTCACCTATTATCCTGATATTGCAATTGTAAACTTCCCTAGCAATGGTTACACAATTGCCGCTGTTACACCTAATGTTGTTGGAATAGAGGCACAAATAATTTATGATGCTTTTTTGGCGGCTGGAGTTGAGTGCTATATAACAACGACACAACCGAGAGATGATTTTAATCAGGCTGATCAGAATAAGTTGAAAGTAATAAGGGACACCCTCTTAAACAGATTTGGATCACATTGTATTAATTTCTATGATGGCTTGACAAACCCGGGTTTAACTACCCAAATCCCCCAATATGCTTCCGGTGATGGTATTCATTTTAATAATTTGGGACATGAGAGATTATTTCAGTTAGTAAGAGCAAAAAATATTTTTCAAAATAAAATTTCTTCATCCTCCACAATTCTCAATCCAACTTCTGCAAATACAACTATTAACAGTTTGACAGCAGGAATTCATCAGTTCCAGGTTTCTGTTGTTGATGCTGATGGACTTGCTGCAAGCTCAACTGTCCAGGTTACTGTAAATGGAAGTGGAAATCAAACACCTGTAGCTAATGCAGGAAATAATCAAACAATTCAATTGCCAACAAACCAGGTAACATTAAATGGTACTGGTTCAAGTGATCCTGATGGAACGATAACAACTTATGCATGGGTAAAAAATTCAGGACCTGCCTCTGGTACGATAACTA
>JBARSW010000332.1:0-1730 GCA_049644925.1 Chitinophagaceae bacterium
GGAGTGTTGTGTTCTGTTCCAAAAAGAATGATATAATTTCTTTTTTGGAAAAAGGTTACAAAATCTTCTAAAATGGCCTTGTTATTTCTGGAGGGAATTAGTTCTATACACTTAATATTATGTTGCGATAAAAATTCATCCATCTTTTCCCAGTCGGATTCAAAATCAGTAAAATTTCCATTATTGAAATCCAATAACACCGGGTAACAAGGAATTCCCCCGGCCTGTATAATTATTTCTTTTATCTGGGATAGGGAAAGAAAGCCATTTTCATTTTCGGGTACAAATGCCGAACCGCCATTCTTCAGTAAATTATTTCTTATTTCATTTTCAACAGCATTATTATTTTCAATATCAACTTTTGATTCCTTGCCTGAATAAATATTTTGTAAAATCTGTTTGCGATCTTCGGAAGTTTTTGCCTGCTGAAACGCCATTATCCTGATTGCTTTTGCCAGGTGTCTTTCCCGAACTAAATTTTTCGCCAATGTTTCTTTGATATTTTCATAATTCAATTGAATTACAATAAACTTATTGGCGAATAGCCCATTGCACTTTGCCAGCATCTTTTTTACATGCTCATTACTTTCATTTTGTAATAGGGAAAATTTTTGTTTTAATTCATCAGACATGGTTTGGGGATAATTCAGCCCCTTGCCGCAAACATAAATTCTTCCTGCATTGCTGGGGTCATTAAAACGTAAGCCTGTTTGTTGATAGTCCTTTTCAAGCCCGATAAATTCAATATTAAATAAAGGATAAACTTTTTTCTTTTTACATGCTGCATAAAATTCATCATAGCCTTCTGTGGTAAAAAAATCATTGATACCCAATACCCGGATTCCTGCATCTACAGCAAGTGAAACAGCTTCTTCTGCCGTTTTAAAAGCACTGAATGAATAAGGAGTGTGGATATGCGAATTAACCAAATGCATAATGATAAAGTTTAGTTGTTATATTCCCAATTTATTTCTTCTGATCTGTTCATTAACAGTAAAATTATTTTTTACCTGGTGATTTTTCAGCGGCATAATTTTTTCATGAATAGCATCTAATATCCAATCTGCCTGCGGGAAGAAATAATTTTCCATTTCATGTGCTGGAACAATCCAGTTCCTGGCACCAACAACAACCGGTGGAGCATCCAGATCATCAAAAGCCAGTTCAGTGATTGTTTGTGCCATATCTTTTAATACGGAGCCTCTGCCAGAAGCATCACTTGCCAGTATTATTTTACCGGTTTTTTTCACAGACTCCAGCACCAATTCATAATTAAACGGAACAATCGAACGGGCATCAATCACTTCTGCTTCCATCCCATATTTTTCTTTTAATACTTTTGCAGCTTCGATTGCCACATACAGTGTAGAACCGATTGTTAGTATTGTGATATCCTTCCCTTTTCTTTTTATATCGGGTTCACCGATTTTTATTTCATAATACTCCTCGGGAACGCCTCCTTCATGAAATAGTTCACCCATATCATAAAGTCGCTGGCTTTCAAAAAATATTACAGGGTCGGTTCCCTGCAAGGCTGCATTCATCAAGCCCTTTGCATCGTAAGGAGTTGCCGGAAAAGCTACTTTCAATCCGGGGATATGCGATCCTAATGCCGTCCAATCCTGCGAATGCTGGGCACCATATTGTGAACCAACAGAAACTCTGATAACCACCGGCATTTTAATCAGGTTACCGCTCATGGCTTGCCATTTGGGTAATTGATTAAATAC
>JBARSW010000333.1:0-5733 GCA_049644925.1 Chitinophagaceae bacterium
TAATGGATTCAACTTTTTTAACAGGCTCCAGAGAACCATCAATGTCCGGTTGTTTTAGTTTGTATGAAATATTTCTTTCTACAAACATTAATTGCGGATTGAAACGTAATTGAAAACGGTTGGATAACCGTGCAGTGGCATGCAACCCGAGTGATACACTACCGGAATTGGTTGGTTCTGCTACTAATACACTATCAGAGGCTAAAAAAACAGGATGCAGGGATGTTTGAAAACGGGCAGAGCCGCCACCTATTGTAATGCCAAAGAAATAAGGTTTTTCATCATGATCTGTCATGTTCAATTCTACTTTGCCAAATTGCGCAAGTGAAGATGTTTTCAGCATCAGCATATAGCAAAGAAGAAAAGAAAAATAAAACTTACTTCTTACAATTTTTTTCCAGAGTAAATGCAACATATTCCTAAGCTTAGTGGGATACAATCGGTTTGGATATAACCCACTTTTTTTAAAATGTCAGTAAATAGATGGCGATCAGGAAATGCATTCGCAGATTCATTGAGATATTGATAGGCTTCTTTATTCTGTTTAAACCAACGGGCTACCTGTGGCGCCACTAATCCCATATACAGGTTGTAAAAACTCTTTACTGCTCTTCCTTTTGGTTTTGAAAACTCAAGCACTATCAACTGACCACCCGGTTTTAATACTCTCAGCATCTCTGAAAGTCCATTTTCCAGGTTCTCAAAATTCCTCACTCCAAAAGCCACCATTACGGCATCAAACGTATTTTCTCCAAAATTTATTGTTTCAGAATCACCAAGGTGTAACTGGATTTTATCAGCAAGTTGCTCTTTTTCAATCTTTTTTCTGCCTAATTCCAGCATACCTTCGGAAATATCAATTCCGGTTATCTTATCGGGTTTAAGCATTTTATATGCCATAAGAGCCATGTCGGCAGTGCCTGTTGCGACATCTAGTATTTGTTTTGGATTGTCTTTTTTTAACAGACGTATCGCTTTTTTGCGCCAGCCAATATCTGTACGGGCAGATAGAAATCGGTTCATCAGGTCGTATTTTCCGGCAATCTTGTTAAACATTTCGGCAACCTGTTCCTTTTTGCTCTTTTTGGGGTCGTTGAATGGGGTAATATGGTCGTTTGGTAAAGATTTTGACATGGGGTGCAAAGATAATGAAGGGAGGGTTTGAAAGGTTGTTGAAAGTTGTTGAATTGCTTCGCTTTGCTCGCAATGACATGTTTTAGGTGGTTTAATGTTGTTGAATATGGTTTAATATTGTTTAAGATGGTTTAAAGTTTAAAGTTTTACTTCGCAAAGCAGATACAACATTAAAAATAGTTTTTTCATGAATATTACTTCAGCCATTTACATCATAAGCAGCGCCACTCACAAGCAATGCCCGCCGGCAATAAACCCGGAATATGCTTTTATCGGTCGCAGTAATGTGGGCAAATCATCCCTGATTAATATGATAACCGGAAAGCAAAATCTGGCAAAAACATCTGCTACTCCCGGCAAAACAAAACTAATTAACCATTTTGAAGTTGTTTCCTCTGATAAAAAGAAATGGCAACTGGCAGATCTTCCCGGATACGGTTATGCGGCTACAGTTTCCCAAAAGGCCCGTAATAACTGGGGCAACATGATTGAATCTTATATCCGGAAAAGAGAGAATCTCGTTTGTTTATTTGTATTGATTGACAGCCGGCTAACACCACAGGCAATCGACCTGGAGTTCATCAACCAACTTGGTGAATGGCAAACACCTTTTGTGCTTGTTTTTACTAAAACAGATAAAAACAAGCCAGGCGCAACTATACGCAATGTTGACCTTTTTATAGAAACCCTTTTGCAAACATGGGAACAAGCGCCGCCATATTTTCTAACCTCTGCCACACAAAGGGTAGGAAGAAAAGAAATCCTTGATTATATAGGGGGACTAAATAACAGTTTTACAAAGCTTTAGTGAAAAATACCTTTTTAGAGTATATAATATTTGAGATTTATTCTTAATTTTACGCCAGAATAGAACCTTTTTTATGAAATCAATCTATACTGAAAAAAGCATTGCTGTTGCTTTATTTATAATTGTTATTATCACTTTTTCCTTTGCCCAGCAAGACAGCAAAAAAATTGAAAGCGGATATACAAGATCTACCCTTTCTGCTACTTCCAGGCTGATAACTCAAAATAAGCAGGTTATTGGTCAATTACCTGTTTCTGAAAAAGTTGTTTCAGTCAGGCTTGAAAAGTAAATAAACCACCTGTTTTTTATCCAATCAGTTAACCATTTTGTTTGCACAACTGCTGCTGGCAAATGCTTCTGGTTTTGCTTTGAAGGCAAAACCCATACCGAGAATGTAACCCATGGCTTCTTTCAATGCATCGTTGCTTTTAAAATTAGGATTGGTGTTAATGTCGGCATGCACTTCCATGTCAACATTATAAATCGTAAACAGGTTGCATAACTCGTAAGCAATTTCTATACTCTTGGCAACTTCCATCAGCATTCGTTCTTTTATGCTAAACTGCTGGCGGGTTTTTTCATTATGAATAAACATAAAGCCGCCATGTCCTTCCCGCAAAAAAACAATTACAGTGGCGAATTCTGTTTCCAACCCTTTTACCTGTGAGTCGGTGCCTATACAAACTTTCAGACGGAACCCTTTTTCAGTTTCTCTCCGAATGGCATTTTCAACTGCATCCAGAATAGGAAGTTCTATCAGATCTCCGTTAAATTTTCTCCAGTGCATAAAAAAAGGTTTTCCTAAGTTACAGGAAAACCTTTTACTGGCAATGGGTACGGATTTTTGTTCTGCTTTCAGAACGGGAAAATTTTTATTGAAGAATTAGTTTTTCAGTCCATTGGTCAGACTGGTTTCCAAAGCGGATTACATACATGCCGCCGGTTATTCCACCTGTAATAATGGTATTATATCCATTCGTCAGTTGTCCTTTACGAACTGTTTTACCACTCAGGTCATATAACATATAACTATAGGTACCGGGACTCTTAACTGCTATGGTGCCATTTGAAATAATGTTGCTTACCAATTGTGGTTTAGGTGCAGCAAATTGCCTGATCGTAATAATATTGGAATAATACTGACGGCCGTTGTCAAATGTTACATTCAGGCGGTATTGAACTGCAGCAGATACAACTGGTTTATAATAAAATGAACGGGAATCTGTTGCAGGTTGAGTTACCGGTCTGAAATTGATTCCATCTGTGGACATTTCAAGTATTTGTTCCGTAACCTGTTCGTCAGCTTCAATTATCCAGTTCAATTGGTGCTTATCTCCAATCAGCTGACCATTCAGTTTTAATTGTCTTAAAGGAAGTGTTGCTCCTGCACCAAATGTTCCTTGTAATGAATAGGAGCCAAGGCTTGCATAATTGGGTGCGTATATATTACCTTTTCCTTCTGCTTTCAGGTAATAAGTACCTGGATTCAGTATCGTGTCAATTACTGAATTAAGCAAAGTCCCTGGATTATAAACATTCAATTGTGCCTGGTCGCTTTTATAAAGTGTTACCTGCAGGTCCAGATCAGAACCTGCATTACCAGTACCTACATTATAAGGTATAGCATTTAATTGAAACCTACCGGATGAAGGAATGGTAAACTTGATCATATCCTGATCGGTATTCTGTGAAACAATTCCGTTTACGGTGAACTGATTACTGACAAACGGAGTATTTACAGCTGCTGTAAAAGTTCCTGCAAAATCATCCGTTCTAAAACCAAAACCATTATTGGAAGTAATAATAGAAAGGTCAGTTTGGAGGTTAGTGCACCCGTAAGAATTTGGACCATTGTTCCAAAGGGTAAGATTCTGGTAATAGCCTACTCCCATAATGGGGGCCCAGCCAATTTCACCAGAGCCTTGTCCATAATTATAGTCAGAAGTCTTTACACAGTTGGCATCATAACTTGCCTGATGGTAAAGGCTTAATGTGTGGCCGGCTTCATGGGCTATTGCTTCAGAGATATTCTTAATATTGTAATTCAACAAGGCAGAAAATACAAAGCAGGGAGTGTCATCTCCCCATGTAAAGGAACCAACAAAAGCAACACCTCCTGCAGACCCATACCACTCAGAACTAACAGTAGCGATCACCCTTATTCTTTTATTGATGGGTGCTGCAAGAAATTTGCTGGAGTCTGTTGTGATATTTACTTCAAAGGGCCGGTAATCTTCGGCAATCCGGTTAAAAACGGTAGTAATTTGTGTATTGTTCAGGCCTGAGGCACCGCAAACAATTGGCCCGGCATAATTCCAGCTGGTACCATCAACGGTATGGCCGTCAAAATCGAGGAAAATTACAGCAGATGCCGATGGGTTACTGCTTAATTTGGGAACCTGTGCATAAGTAACAGACAGGCTGACAACTGCAGTAAGCAACAGGCAGAATCTGAAAAAATGTTTCATAACAAGGCGGATTTTAATTTTTCAATAGGGACTAACAATTGGATATTGGATACGGGAATAAAAACGGGTCATTATTCATTTATTAGATCATAATAATTTCTTTTTATCAGCACATAACTTCCATTTTTGTTTTTCAGTTCATACAAATCAGCATTCTTCATACTTATGATCCTTCCTGTATAATTTACATTACCATCATCATCTGTAATTTTTGTAATTGTAAACCGGGCACCGTTAAAATTTGAGGAGCGGATGACAACACTGGTCATACTGTTTTGGAATTTGGCAGCTGCTGAAACAACCTCACCTTTAAAATTAAAGGCAACTCCATCTGTCAGGTTCATATCAACAGTACTTCCAATCTGTGCAGATAGAAGGCCATTAATTATCCCGATATTGATTGGAATCTGATCTGGTAAATTTTCAAATAACCTGGGTTTGCTGTAGTCAGGTTCATTTACCGGAATGCTGTTGTTTTGAGCATTTGCAACGAGAGTAAAAATCGATACAATAAAGCATAGTACGCTGGTACGAAGGTTTTTCATTTTAACTTTTTTAAGAGTCAACAGGATATTGTTAAGCAACCTGGTTTGTGGGTTGCAGTTTTCAGTAGGGAAGTAGATACAAAGCTATAATAGAAATATTTTTAGACAAGTAATTATATAAAAACATGCCTGAGATTAAGTGCTTGTACTTTTTAAAAATAGTAAAAGCCCTTTTTATGAGAAGATTATTTACGAATTAGTACTGGTTTGTACTTAGCATTACCAATGTACAGGCTTCAATGGTTTCTATATTATGCAAAACAGCCATTTCAGAAAGCTCTTCATTTTCGGTACCTGGGTTAAAAATAATTCTTGCAGGTTTTAATGATAAGATGTAATTATAATATTCTTTTTGATGTATAGGGTTGAGGTATAATGTTACGGTATCAATTTCTTCAAACATTTTTTGTTCAGTTTCAATGGTCACATCTGCTACTATAGATTTCTTTCTTCCAATTGCAAACACTGGATGATGATGTGCTCTTAATTTTTTTATTGCCAGAAAACTATAGCGGGATGGATTGTCGGAAGCCCCTAAAACAAGAGTATTTTTTTGCATAGTATAAGTCTTTGTAAAATTAAATAACGGGTTACTTCAAAATGATAAATATTTCTTATCGCATATACTACATCTTTTTCCACTCCAGGAAGGTAATTACTATATAAAAAACGGCAAGGCCAGCAGCGGGGATAAGTGCATATATTATTATACCAAGTCCGCTCATATCATATTTATCTTCAGCTGGTTTACTAAGGCCAAAGAACATTATCAGCAGAA
>JBARSW010000334.1:0-1588 GCA_049644925.1 Chitinophagaceae bacterium
TCTCAAAGTAATGCGACTATCAAATTTTATCAAAGAACATTGATTGGAATAATAGATGGCAGAAAAAAACCCGAAGTAAAGAACATCAATGAGCAGTACAATGATTATGATATTAACATACACATACTACCGAATCCAGGTTATACTTATCTGATTACAGATGCACATAAACCGGAAAAGAGTAAAAAACAATGGATAAAAGAAGTAGCCAGTAATGCCAGTATAAGCCATCCCTGGGTAACATACATTGATGGCTGCCCCAGTAAATTTGTAACTGTAGAAGCAGAAGTTGATTCTAAAAAAGCTGTCAATGAGAGATTAAACACACTTGTAAATGCGAGACTGAACAAACCAATCGGTGTTTATGGCCCCTGGATATGGGATGAAGGGCATTGCCATCAACCAGAAATACATCCATCTGAACAAGTTTGGTGGAATGATATTTCCAATAATCAAAAAACATATACTCTTAATCTTTTTTGCGATGCTTCAAAAAGGTTTTGGTGGCGCCATCAAATGGATGATGGTAACAAGCCAAAGCCATGGGGCGCACCACCAATAAAGGGAACCTTTGCTATTGCTTTTGAAGTAAATATTGGAAACGGAATATCAGTTAACTCTGGCGAACAAAAAATATATGAAGTAAGTAATATTGACCATTATAATGTTAAAGAATACCCAGGCACCGACAAAACTTACAATCTCGTACATGAAGGAAAAAATATTTTATCCTTTATCCCACACAATAATGCTTTTAAGGTTTCTTTTGAAAAGGTTGGGTTAATGGTAGACGATAGAAAGCCCAATGCTACTAGGATAATTAAAGGATTTATTGTACTGGAAACCGAGGTTGGAACATGTTCATTGAAAAATAATGGAAAAATTTACGACCCTTTAAGTAAAGTTATGTTAACCCTACCTCCCGAAACAACCCCAAATAATGTACCCGAGTATCTTGAAGAAGCTGCCTTTCAAAAGGTAGAAGGTCATTATATGTTTAAAGTAACCGAAGTGGTAAAGAAGGATGCCCCAAAAGTAACGGCTGTTTCACAGTAAGACTTTTATAGTAGAACTATTTTGTTATTAATCTATAGTTCTGTACAGATGGTCACTCTTTCTCACTTACCTCAATGTAAATGAAAGGCCATCTGTACACTGCTATAGTTTATACGGGTGCTATACTGCTATTGAAATAAATCTACTCCACAATCCGCAGCTTCGCATAATTCAGCATTATTTTCTTTTCTCCATTATGTTCAAACTTTACCGTAGCAATGGGATTATGTGCTGCTCCTTCCATTTTCAGCACTTCACCAAACCCGAATTTCTGGTGTTCCACTTTTTGACCGGGTTGCAAATTGGAAGTATCACTGGCGGTGAAATCTGCTGATGGTACATGTTCCTGTACTTTTGGCGGCAATCCCTTTGGCGGTAAATAAGAAGGTGTTGATTTGGCTACCGCAGGGCCTGAATTATAATAGGTGCCCGACTGTTGACTTACTTTTCCCGATTCACCATCATCAACATTTTTACCCTTCATTCTGTCAAATGCAGAACCCCTGCTCCATTTACTGCCGCCTATCTGATT
>JBARSW010000335.1:0-1735 GCA_049644925.1 Chitinophagaceae bacterium
AATAACATTTTAATTCAGGCATGGCAGAATTTTAAAGTAGCAGATAAATATATTTATGGCTCAAAATCAGATACATTATATCGTTATGAGATCAGCAGTTTTCTTTATGATGAATGGAAAATGCCAGAGCAAATTGCCGGAAGCAAAAAATTTAATTTTACCACTTCCCGGTTGTATGCACTAAAAAATGATGTTATCAGGATTTATTCGATTCGCTGATGCACCACTTTCTTTTTATCAATATTCAATATTTTTGAGACATGAATGATTTTCTGGAACAAATCTGGTTAGACAACCCTATAAAGAGCTACCTGATAGTAACAGGGGTAATTATTTTTATCTGGATATTTAAGAAATTTATCTCAAGATATTTTGCCGGACTGCTATTTAATATTGTAGGCAAAATCTGGAAAGAAGTTGATAAGAAAGCTTTTATCAGCCTGGTGGTAAAGCCACTGGGTACCTTCCTGGCTATTTTGGCTTCAGTAGTAGCCATATACAAATTAAGATTTCCTGAGGTGCTTAATGGAGAACTTCTTTTTGGTCATAAAGCCAAAGAAACAATACAAAGACTGGGCATCACCGTTCTCATTATTTCTTTTACCGGATTACTAATTCGACTCATTGATTTTATTGCATTGATATTGGAGAAAAAAGCCAACCTCACACCGGATTTGTCCGATAATCAGCTCATCGTTTTTTTTAAAGATTTTTTTAAGGTAATTATTGTCATTATCAGTATAATACTGGTGCTGCGGTTTGCTTTCGGCCAGGATGTTGGGGGATTATTAACCGGGCTTAGTATAGTAGGTGCCGCCATTGCATTGGCACTGCGGGAAAGCCTTGAGAACCTGATTGCATCATTCATTATTTTTTTCGACAAACCCTTTGTAACCGGAGATTTGGTGAAAGTTCAAAACATTACCGGTACTGTTGAAAGAATAGGTTTGCGCAGTACCAGAATAAGAACAGAGCAGAAAACTTATGTTACGGTTCCCAATAAACAAATGGTAGACAGCATACTTGATAACCTTTCACTACGGACACACCGGCGGGGCGACCTCCGGCTTGAAATTGATTTACAAATAAAACCCGACTTAATTGAATTGCTGATAAAAGGGGTAGAAAAAATATTTAAACGTAAAGAGGTAGAAAACTACCAGGTACATTTAGGAGAAATTGCTGCAAATGCAATTATCATTAGTGGAGAATATTACACTACGCTGGTAACAATTGATGAATTCAATAAAGCAAAACAGGAAATTAACCTGCAAAGCCTCCGCTTGCTCGAAGAGTTGAAGATTGAGCTGGCAGGTGAAAACAGGGATATCAGGATTAACAAGTGATTAGTTGGCCAATGTTAAGATTTCACCTAACTCTTTATCAAAAAGTCCATATTTCCCATATTCTACTACACGGCCCAGTTCTTTCCCCTTTTTCATAACAATGATAGTGGGTACATTGGTGATATTTAATGCAAGAGACAAACTTCCTAAAGATGTTTTCTTCCTGTCAACGCCAATCATTGTTATTCTATTTGATGAGAAACCCGCAGTTTCTGTCAGCGCAAACAATTTCGGGATAATATTCTGAGAGTCTTCACACCAACTACCCATAAACACCAGTAAATGGACAGAGTCTTTATTTTTCTGCAAGCCATCTACTGCTGTTTTATAAGGAGCATAACCTATTAAATTTTGCGCATACCATTTAAAACTGGTATCAGCCAGTAGCA
>JBARSW010000336.1:0-8922 GCA_049644925.1 Chitinophagaceae bacterium
GCAGTTTTCTGAATACCCCAACTTTTTTCTGTATTCCCAGCATTTTTTAATTTGTGCAAGAAAATACTGGTCATTTATTTCGTCTGTTTTATTTCGGGTAAGCAGCCTTACCAGTATCTGGGATTTAGGATTGATGTAACCTTTGCCAACGAATTTTTTATCATATGTAAATACTTCTACAATATCTCCACCCTGCACTTCTCCTTCCACTTTTTCTACTTCATTATTAAAAATCCAGGGATGCCCATTTACAACACGGGGGCTAATTTTTCTTTTCAGGTAAACTTGGCTCATATAGCGGTGAAGGTAAAGATCAAAGTCGGAAAAATCAGGGGAACACCAAGGCTTAAAGTCAAATACTCTTCATTGATGCTTCCTGACTTTCTGACTTTGCGACTTTCTGACTTAAAATTGTAGCCTTTCTGTCTCAAATCCACGGTTGGCAGTATTCTTGACAACCTTACCTTTGCAGACAATTTTGTAAAAATGGCAGAAAAAGATATGAACAAAAAGAATATTCCGGAAGAAAATACAAGTATTGATATTAATACAGACGAAAGTATTAGTGGCACCAGCCATTTGAATGAACCCGTAACAGAGGAATCTGAACTGGAAAAATTAAAGACAGAACTGGAAGAATCTAAAGATAAGTACCTGAGAAAAGTGGCTGAATTTGAAAACTTTAAACGCCGCAATGCTAAAGAAAGACTTGAACTTATCCAAACTGCTGGAAAAGAAGTAATAATTGAACTGCTGGATGTACTGGATGATTGCGACAGGGCCCAAAAACAATTAGAAACAAGCAATGATGCGACCGCAATAAAAGAAGGGGTAATGCTGGTTTTTAATAAGCTGCGTAATACGATGCAATCAAGAGGTGTAAAAGTAATGGAAACAATAAACCAGGAGTTTAATCCAGATCTTCACGATGCAATCACAGAAATACCTGCTGCCACTGAAGAAATGAAAGGCAAAGTGATGGATGAAGTGGTAAAAGGTTATTATCTGAATGATAAAATTATCCGTCACGCAAAAGTAGTAGTAGGAAAATAAAAAAGCTTTTAGCCATGTGCCGTTAGCTGTGAGCCGGTTCATGGAAGTGTTTACTCACAGCGTAATGCTAAAAGCTCAAAGATTAATATGTCAAAAAGAGATTATTACGAAATTCTGGGAGTTACCAAAACGGCCGCAGCGGATGAAATTAAAAAAGCTTACCGCAAGGTTGCTATGCAATTTCACCCCGACCGCAACCCCGGAGATAAAGCAGCCGAAGAAAAATTTAAAGAAGCAGCTGAAGCGTATGAAGTGCTGAGTGATGCTGATAAAAAAGCACAGTATGACCGCTATGGCCATGCCGGTGTAAGTGGCAGTGGCCGTGGAGGATTTGGGGGCGGAGGCGGAATGAATATGGATGATATCTTTAGCCAGTTCGGAGATATTTTTGGAGAGGATTTATTTGGAAGTTTCTTTGGTGGTGGTGGACAGCGTGGGGGCCGTGGGCAACAAAGAAGCCGTGGTATAAGAGGAAGCAATCTCCGTGTTAAATTAAAATTGACTTACGAAGAAATTGCAAAAGGGGTTACCAAAAACATCAAAGTAAAAAAATATGTGAACTGCACTACCTGTAGTGGCAGCGGTGCAAAAGATAAAGGTAGTGTACAATCCTGTTCTACATGTGGTGGAAGCGGTCAAGTTCGTAGAGTACAGAATACTTTCCTGGGACAAATGCAAACAGTAACTACCTGCCCTGCCTGCAACGGTGAAGGCACCACTGTAACTGCAAAATGTACCAGTTGTAAAGGTGAAGGAAGAATTTATGGGGAAGAAACAGTTAGCATTGATATACCGGCCGGTGTACAGGAAGGAATGCAATTGAATATAAGTGGCCGTGGAAATGCCGGTGAAAGAGGTGGTAGCCCCGGCGATCTTATTATTTTAATAGAAGAAGATCAGCATAAGGAATTACACCGGGAAGGACTGAATGTAGCTTATGAATTGCATCTTTCATTTACTGATGCAGTATTTGGAACACAGATTGAAGTACCTACTATTGATGGGAGGGCAAAAATAAAAATACCTGCCGGCACACAAAGTGGAAAGATATTCCGCCTGAAAGGAAAAGGATTCCCTGCAGTTAACTCTTATGAAAAAGGAGATCAGTTAATACAGGTGAGTGTATGGACACCACAACACCTGAGTGAAGAAGAAAAAGCAGTACTGGAAAAACTCAGCCAGTCGCCTAACTTAAAGCCACAACCGGATAAAAACGAGAAAAATTTCTTTGACAAAATAAAGGAGATGTTTTCATAAAGAATATTTTTTTAGTGTCTCCCCTTTTTCTTTTTCCCTTTGCTGTATAAAATTTTTACCTCTTGCAGCAGTGCAAGAAAGTCCTTTTGTAAAAGATCATTACTGACGGATGAAGACTCAGCTAATGCGATAATTTCATTCCACCCAATATTTTTCAGGAAGGGCGATGAACGAAGCAATGAACCAAACATGGCTACTGCCGCAGAAAATTGATAACATTTATCCAGTTCAGCAGCAGGAATAAAATCAAATTGGCTGCTATAATTAAAAAAGCGTTTCGTAGTATCATCAGGCAACTGGTATCTCAACCTGATATCCGCCAACTTACCCGATGTAAAATTATCTTTAACCGCTTTTTTATTTATATCAGTCGGGATTATTTCAAACATGGCCAGCATAGAATGACCTGAACCAATCTCACCACCTTCTACGGATGATAAAGAATCCCTCAGTGCACCTACTTTATTATCAAACCCAACCAGGCGGTATTCTTTTACTAATTCGGGATTGAACTCAACATCCATATGCACATTATCAGCCACCGCATATAAAGTCTGTGTAAACTCTTTCAATAATACTTTTTCTGCTTCTTTAAAATTATCGAGGTAAGCAAAGTTGCCATTGCCTTTTTCAGCCAGTAAATGAATCTTTGAATCCTTATAATTACCCATACCCACTCCCAGGCAGGTTAGATAAACCCGGCTTTCTTTCTGACTGGAAATTAACTCTGCCAGTTCCTGTTCCGTTTTCAATCCAACATTAAAATCACCATCTGTTGCCAGTATAACCCGATTATTTCCCCCTTCTATGAAGTGATTTCTTGCCACACTGTAAGCCAGCTTAATGCCGGATTCACCAGGTGTATTTCCAGAAGGCGTCAGTTCATCTATTACTTTCAGAATTTTTTCTTTCTCACATCCACTGGTTGTTTGCAGCATGATTCCCGTTACTCCTCCATAAACAACAATCGCCACTGAATCTTTTTCCCTTAAATTATTTACCAGCAGTTTGAAAGATGATTGTAATAATGGCAACCGGTTTGGCATATCCATTGATCCGGAAACATCAATTAAAAAAACAAGGTGGCTGGGAGCCAGTGTATCTAAATTCAACTTCTTTGCGGAGAGATTAATATATAATAATTGATTATCCGGGTTCCAGGGACAAGTGCTTAGCGTTGTTTTAATTTTGAAAAGATCATCCCCCGTTGGTTCATGATAATCCAGGTTAAAATAATTCAGCATTTCTTCAACCCGCACTGCATCCGGAGGCACCATTGTCTTTAATGTAATAAAGCGGCGGACATTACTGTAAGAGGCCCTGTCAACATTCAGCGACATGCCGGTACTGGGAAATTTTTTAGCATTGATAAAATGATTTTCCAGTAGGCTCGCATAACTTTCATCACCGGTAAACCAACTCCGTTGTTCCTCTTTTTCGAGGTTTTTCGTAAATGAAGATAAATTATCACGCCTTATTCTAGATGCATTGGCAGGTAACACTTTTAACTTCACACTTAAATAAATATCCGCTTTTGCAACCACCCGTTCAGTTCTGAAACCTTCTAATGAAAAGCTAAAAGTATCTACCGCCTGATGTGTAATGATACCAAATGTTCCTGATGATCCGCTCTTAAATAAGTACCCCGTTTTATGTTGAAGGATTGTAACATTCTGCAGCACATTTCCCGATTCATCTTTTACTTCTCCACGGATATAATATTGTTGTGAAAAAACTGGTGAACAGCAGAAAAGAGTCAGTAGAATATTGAAAATTATATTCAAGCGAATAAGTTGAAGTGATACAGCTTTGTTTATAAATTTTCGTATCAAATTGTTGATCTTCATGTTATCACAGATACGAAGTTTAGAGTAAAATACAAAAAAAGCCGGATAGCTTCAATAAAGTTATACCAGCTGGTATATTTCCTTCAGATTTCGCCCTAGTCCGTCATAATCCAGTCCATAGCCAACAACAAACTTATTCGGTATATCAAAACCTATATAATCCAGGGTAAGTGGATATACAGTGGCCTCTGATTTATGTAGTAATGTAGCAATCTTTAATGACCTGGGCTGCTGGTGAATAAGTTTGGGTAAAAATTTGTGCAGTGTTTTTCCTGTATCTACAATATCCTCAACAATGATAACATCCTTATTGAAAATATCATCCTCCAACCCGATTGATGTTACTACATTACCTGTTGATTTAAGACCTTTGTAAGAAGCCAGTTTTATAAAACAAAGCTCCGCTTCTATATTCAGTTGTTTAAATAAATCAGCCGCAAACATAAAGGAGCCATTTAATATGGCGATAAAAAGTGGTTTTTTATCTGCATAATCTTTATTGATCTCAGCTGCCATTTCCTTTATTCTGTTCAGAATAACTTCTTCTGAAAGGTAAGTATCAAACAATTTGTCGTGGACTTTCATGACTGACATAAGTAAAACAATTAGTTGGTGGACTTATTATTATTCCGGTTAATGATTGAATAGTTATCCCTTACAGTTAGTTTAGGCATAGTGGTCGATTTTGTTTTCAGGCTTAGTTTTTCTCCCGGAGCAGGTATCTCTTCACTTTTCAGCCAGTTAAGCTCCCGAAGACTTTCTAGCCGTATGGCCTGCTTTTGTGCAATATCATACAATGTTTCTCCCGGTATAACCACATGAAATTCATTGTTGCCTGTTTTTCTCTTGCGTTGCAGGAAAATCAACTGGTCTTTTTCTGATGCTTCCATTATTTCCATTTCATTAAAATCAAATAATTTCGAAAGATCAATTCCATATTGTTGTGCAATGGCAAAAAAGGAAGTACCCTTTTTTACAAAAACCACTTTAGTTTCATTAATTTTAAAAGCACCTTCGGGATAAACCGGAAGTTCCATTACTGCTTTTTGCTGAAGCCTTTCCAATTCTTCTTTTGGTATTTCTAACGGAGGAACGGCACTACTTTCATTCACCGTTTCTTCATTCATTATATCCTGTTTACCTTCCAATGCTATTAATGTATAATCCTGTAAGCCGTAATCTTCCACTGTTTTTATCAGTATCCGCGGATAATTGGGATTTGTGGCATAACCCGCTTTTTTCAATCCATATGCCCAACCTGAATAATCAGTTGGCTCCAGTTGAAATAAGAAAGCATAACGTTGTCCGTTTTTTAAAAAGTCAGAATGATCTTTATACGAATCTTCGGAAGAACCGTATTTTCTGAAACATTCTTTTCTGGCGTCATCATCATGTTTTACCGTTTCGCCGGTCCAGTTGGATTTACATTTTATTCCAAAATGATTATTGGAGGCAAGTGCCAGTTGGCTGTTTCCTGCACCTGATTCATGTATTCCCTGTGCTAATGTAATGGCTGCAGGAACACCGGTACGTTTCATTTCTGCAATAGCCAGGCCTTTGTATTTATCAATATAGCTTTTTACTGCTGCATTCTGGGCAAACGAATCTACTCCGGCAAGCAGTAATAAAAAAAATATTCCCTTTTTAAAATTTCTCATAGGTAATAATATCATTACAATTTTCGTATCAGGTAAAGCCCGTCACGAATGGTTAGTATTAATTTTTCGATATCAGTCCTTGCATTAATAAACTCATTAAATGCTTTTATTCCTTTGGCACTTTTATTTTTCACATTTTCCTGAAAAACCTGGCCATGAAATAAAACATTATCTGCTAAAATAAAGCCGTTTTTCCGCAACCGGGGAAAAACAAGGTTAAAATAAGAGATATAGGCAGGTTTATCCGCATCTATAAAAACAAGGTCCCATTTTTCATTCAGCTTTGGTATTATATCTAACGCATTCCCGGTATAAGAAATTATCTTTTGAGAGTAATCAGACCGGTCAAAATAATCCCTGGCCCTGTTAGCATCTGTTTCCCTTAATTCAATGGTGTGCAACTGACCATCTTCCACCAAACCTTTAGCCAGGCACAATCCGCTATAGCCGGTAAAAGTCCCGATTTCCAGTATTCGGCGGGGTTGTACCATGCAACTGATCATTTCCAGCACTTTGCCTTGCAGGTGGCCGCTAAGCATTTGTGATTCGCTATGATATTGCATAGTAAAATCATTCACCTCCTTTAACAATGCATCTTCAGGAGAAGTGAACTGCTCCGCATAATTCTGTACCAACGGAAGAATTAAATCCAATTGAAAAAATTTGCCGTAAAGATAACTTTCTTATACCGGCCGGAGAACCGTTTCTCCCTGAGTAGCTGAACTTTTTTTAGAAATAAACCAAAGCCCGGTAAAAGTTAATATTCCATTTATCAGTATCAGTTCATTTCCGATTTTATAACCGTTAAAAATGCTTTTTGAGATGCCATTTAGTCCAAGACTTTCAATGCCAAGCTTGGCTTCATAATAAGCAGGGTTACACAGTATATCAATTCCAAGTACCAGTAAAGGTGCAATTATACACACAGTCCAAATCATTTTCCCGTTAAGGATTCGCTTAGTTAATATTCCAAACCCAAACAATCCAAGCAGGGGGCCATATGTAACCCCTGCAAACTTCATGATGAACTCAATAATTGATTTATCGTTGATAGCTTTATAAATCAGCACCATAAGAAAGAAAACAAAAGCAAAAGTGAAGTGGACTTTAAGCCTTGTACGCTTCTTTTCTTTTTCAGTTTCTTCTCTCTTGTTTAAACCTAAAATATCAATACAAAAACAAGAAGTGAGTGATGTAATTGCCCCGTCCACACTTGGGAAAAGAGCTGAAATGATTGCGATAATAAATATAATTCCAATAGTGCCACTAAAAACTTTGCCTAAGGCTATCATTGGAAACAAATCATCCGCCGGCACACTTATTCCATTTGACCCAGCATATAAATAAAGCAGGCCGCCCAGTACAAGAAAAAGAAAATTTACCACCATTAAGATGGCTGTAAAGGTCATCATATTTTTTTGAGACCCCTTCAGGGTTTTCACACTTATATTCTTTTGCATCATTTCCTGGTCAAGCCCGGTCATTGCAATGGCAATAAACATTCCGCCCAGTATTTGCTTCCAGAAATAAGAACTGGCTTTTATATCCCAGTTAAAGATCTGCGAATAGCCTTTATCAGACATTAGGCTCAAAGCACCACCAAAATCGGTACCTAACGATTTTACAATAACGATAATACATACCACTAATCCAACCAACATTCCTGTTGTTTGTAATGTATCTGTATAAATGATTGTCTTAACCCCTCCTTCAAAAGTATAAAGCAATATCAATACAAGTATTACAATTGTTGTAACAACAAAATGTATTCCCAGTTCATTGAAGATGAATGTCTGCAAAACACTTATTACCAGGTATAGCCTTGCCGTAGCTCCAACAGTACGGGAAAGAATAAAGAAAAAGGCACCTGCTTTATGAGCATTTATACCAAATCTTTTTTCAAGATAAGTGTAAATGCTAGTAAGGTTCATCTTATAATATAGCGGCAACAGTACAAATGCTATTACCACATATCCCAGCAAGAAACCAAGAACCAGCTGATAATAAAAAAAACTACCGGCGCCAACTGTTCCCGGTACACTTACGAATGTAACTCCCGACAGTGATGTACCAATCATTCCAAATGCTACCAGCATCCAGTTGCTGTTACGATTGCCAATAAAAAAGGATTCGTTGTTAGAGTTTCTGGATGTATACCAGGCAACTCCCAATAACAAAGCGAAATAACCAATTACAAAAGTGAAAAGAATTTGTGGCGACATAATAATTGTTTTTCTATGGAATATTTGTAAACTTTCTTTGTGTCTTACCGGAAATAATTTTTTGAAGATAAAGAATTTTCATTTCCCTTTGTTGCAATATCCATTCTATGGCAATACAATCTCTTGCGGTTTTCTGCGGTTCGAAACATGGCACTAACCCTGTATTTACAGAACATGCTGAACAATTAGGAAAATTGCTGGCAGAGAATCAAATCAGATTGGTCTATGGTGGTGGAAGCGCCGGCATCATGGGTACCATTGCTGATAGTGTTATGAAGCATAAGGGAAAGGTAACTGGTGTTATTCCAAAAATGTTATTGGAATGGGAAGTACAACATCGTGGAATTACCGAACTGATTATTTCAGACGATATGCATGAACGGAAGAAAACAATTTATAGCCTTTGTGATGCTGCTTTAGTATTACCCGGGGGGTTTGGCACATTAGATGAATTGTTTGAAATAATTACCTGGAACCAGCTCACCATACACGACAAACAGATATATATTTTGAATTCCGGAGGATTTTACAACCAGCTGATCGGACATATACAATTAATGAAGCAGGAAGGATTTTTATATGAAGATGCCATCAGCAGAATTATCATCATCAATGAACCAATGGAACTTATTCAGCATTCTTCCTGATCAATCATTATTATTTTTTCTTCCAAGATAAAAAATAAACCCAGTTCTGAAAACGGGCTGCACCCGGCCAAAGCTATCCCGGTAAGGGGAGTTAATATCACTCAATAAATCAATCATTATACTGGTATAAAACTGTGATTGACCAATTACCCTTCTTCCATAACCCACACCTGCTAAAATACTGGAAGAACTGGCAGACTCTTTATCTGTTACCGTTCCGTTTATTTTTTGAGATATG
>JBARSW010000337.1:0-2046 GCA_049644925.1 Chitinophagaceae bacterium
ACGGCAGTAGTTGGGCCGGGCACTACGGGAAATGTTGTTATCAATGCAATAAATGGGTTAGCTACTTTTTCGGGATTTACTTACACCGGTCCCACCACAATAACATCTTTTACCCCTGTTTCCGCAGGACCAAGATCTACGATAACAATTACAGGCATAAACTTTATCGGGGCTTCTGCAGTGAGTTTTGGTGGAACACCTGCACTATCATATACGGTAGTTTCTGCCACCACTATCCAGGCCATTGTTAATACAGGTTCATCCGGAAATGTATCTGTTACCACTCCTGCAAATAATGCAACCCTCAGTGGCTTTATATTTATACCCATTCCATTAATCACATCTTTTTCGCCAGAACTTGGTGAAGCAGGCACGTCAGTAATAATTACCGGTAATAATTTTATTACAGATCCATCAAGTAATCATTTATTTTTTGGTTCGGTAAAAGCGGTAGTAACTGCTGCTACTGCAACACAACTAACAGTTACGGTACCCGCTGGTGCCACCTATGCTCCTATATCAGTAATCTGTAATAAACTGACAGCGTTGTCAAAAAAACCTTTCTTACTTACATTTTCTGCTGCCGGCAGTACATTTTCTGCGAGTTCTTTTTCACAAAAAATTGATTTCAATACACAAAATATACCGGGTTGTCTTTTTTATGATTTTGACGGAGATAGCAAATCTGATATGGTTATAACAGACATGTATGCCTATAAATTTTCAGTGTCGAAAAATATCAGTACAGCTGATAGTATCATGTTTGCACAGCCATTGGTTTTCTCCACCGGTACATCATTCAATGCACCGCATATTTTGGTAAAAGTGGCTGATTTTGATGGAGACGGAAAACTGGATATAATCCTGCGACTTCGTGGAACCGATTATGGCGAAATTGCAATCTATGCCTATAAAAATATCTCTGATAATGGAGTAATAGCATTTGGTCCCAGGATAACGATTGCAAATATCGCCGCCGGACCAACAATTTCGGGCCTTGAATCAATTTTACTTACAGACTTCGATGCTGATGGTAAAATGGATATGCTTGTTTGGCATGGAAATATTTCACCAGAGGTATTATATTTTTACAGGAATAGTAGTATAAATGGAATTATTTCCTTTGCCCCTGCATCTATAATTTATTATGCGGAATCAACAATTTCCTCCTTTAGCCTGGGTGATATTAACAGCGATGGGAAAACGGATATTTTATTAACCGAGCTATCTACTATAGGAAGGATTACTGTATTGTTAAATACAACAGTCAATGGCAGCATTTCCTTTGCCCCTAAAATTCAGTTTGGTACAAATGAAAACGGATTAAGGGCTTCTATGTTTTCTGATTTGGATGGAGACGACAAGCCTGACTTAATATTGCCCAATTATATATTTAACAGAATTTCTGTTCTCAGAAATTTGAGTACAACCGGAACAGTTGCCTTTTCACCGGTTACCAATTATTTAATAAGTGGAAAACCCAATAGCCTATCCTGTGCTGATATTGATGGAGATTCAAAACCGGATTTTGCTGTGAGTGTAGATCAACTTACTAATCAACCACAGATTATTTCTGTGTATAAAAATACCAGTCCTTCAGGTAATATTTCATTTGCTGTCCCGGTAAATTATACGGTTGGTTCAGAACCCGGACAAATATCGATTGGTGATTTGAATGGCGATAGTAAACCAGAATTGGCATTTGGAAACGGACTACCAAGTGCTGTTTCCATTCTTAAAAATAAAGTCACCGGGACTGTAGTAGTTACTTCCGTAAACCCGGTTTCCGCTGCTGATTATGGAATAAAATTTTCACCTAATCCGGCAACAGATGCAATAACTATTTTCAATCTGAAACTTTCAGATAAGTGGCAAGATCTGTTTATTGTTGGAATGGATGGAAGACAGGTTGTGTCTAACATAGATATTGCAAAGAAAATTCAGGTGGAAATTCCTCTTTACCGTTTTGTAAATGGCAACTATACTGCTGTTTTAACATCGAAAAATGGGACAAGAGTTTTTCTAAAATTTACAAAGCAGTAATTG
>JBARSW010000338.1:0-2645 GCA_049644925.1 Chitinophagaceae bacterium
TTGATGGGGTAACCGTTCCTATACCAATATTTCCATCCGCATCAATCCTCATTTTTTCACCAGAATTAGTTCTGAATAAAATACCTTTCCCTGAATATGAAGATTGCAATAACAAATCATTTCCCCAATTGGAACGTAACGCATCGCCCCAAAAACCAGTATTGGCAAGCACACCACCGTTTGATACCGAAATATTTCCATCCCAAACAGCAAGTTTTGCTGATGGAGATGTAGTGCCAATGCCCACCCTGCCGTTATTATCAATTACCATTATGGGTGTGCCGCCCATGGCAAAATCAATGCCCTTGCTCCCGGTGCTGCTGCTTACGAGTAATCGTTCGCTTGCCTGGTTTTGCAATAAGGGAATTCCCTGGGCATTGGCATACGTATTACTTTTAACAGAATAAGCACCCGGTGTAATGCCCCCACTGTTTATAAGAATATTTCCACCGTTTATTTCCAGCTTTTCGGCGGGTGCAGAAGTGCCAATACCTAAATTTCCATTAGCGGCCAAACGCATACGTTCAAGCGGGTTACCTATATTCGCCGGGTACGATCCGGCAGTAAAAAATGCAAGATATCCCGGAGTACCGGTATTATTATATCCACCAGTTTTAAAAAAGATACTTCCACCTGTTGAGCCATTATCAAAAGCATCGCCTGCAAGCAGGGTAATGTCACCACCCTTTGAAAAATGGCTTCCTCCTCCTGCTTCAAGAAAAAGGTTGCCGCCATTTAGATTGGCCCCCGCAAAATATATCCCGGAACCCAACCCACCACCTGCCATTCCCGCTTGTATTTTGATTACATTACCATGGCCGGTTGAATTAACTGCTCCAACAGTTGGTGTGTAAACAATACCACTTTGGGTGAGGATGTTACCTGATACCTCCAGTTTTTCGGTGGGTGTGACAGTGCCAATACCCACATTTCCATTTTGTGCAAATAATCCGTAACATAATAAGATTGGAACACCAATCAGGGTCTTATATCTAAAGTGTTTAGCTATTTTCATTTCGAAAAGTTTTTTGGATAAGAAAACACTGATTTTCAAAAACAAGTATTCGTTTTATTGTAAATAAAAAGAAAGAATACTTTTTCACCTGAGCCATTTAATCGGTTGTAAATATTATTTAAACCGCTGGTTACATTTATTTTTCCGTCACTTTCCTGCCGGAGGTAATGTTTTAAACGATAATGTATTTCCATACACTGTATTACCATTTACTATAGCATAAGCTCTTACATAAACGGTAGTGGAAGCAGTTAGCCCTGTTACCTCCGAAAAGAAATTCAGCGGCCCCTGTGTACCTTTTGCAAGTCCGAATTTGGTTCCGCTTGTAGTTGGAGTATTGCTTTTGCCAATACATACTCCCAATGTTTTTGGCAGCTTATCAGGATCTGTTACAGAAAATTTACAGGTAGCCGAACCCGATGTAATATTTGTTACCGAAAGTGTTTTTACTGTTACTACAAGTGGGTTGCTTTCATTTATTTTTTTGGTATAGGCAGATAGCGAAAGAATTACAATTCCTGCAGTTATAACAAACAGAAATAGATAATAAGATTTAGCTTTCATATAAAATGTATTGTTTAGAATGAAGTGTGTTTCATTCCTGATGTAATAAAAAACTGGCTTGTGTTTACTTTTTCTTATACACCAGTGACCCGTAGTGTATTTCACCCTTGTCCGTATCAATGGGCAGTTCAAATTCTGTTGGTTGATCTTTGTATTTAAAGAAAACTTTACCTTCTTTCTTCAACCAGGTAATCGGACGCATATCGCCATGATAGTTTTCGTTGCCTGTGCCATCGGCATTCAGGGTAAACTCCATGGGCATATTGTTTTCGGTGGTGGCATAGGTACCGGTTAAATCGCCTGCAGGTTTAGTTGTTGATTTTTCTGTGTTTTCTTTGGTTCCGGTAGTTTCTTTTTTATTGTTATTGCAGGAAAAGGTTTGGGCTAATGCAGCACTACAGATACATACAAATAATAGTTTTTTCATTTGTTTATATTTTAGGTTGTAATTTTTATTTATTGTTCGTTTAATCTCCTTGACCTAACGGTTTAATCACCGGTTGGCAATGCCTGGTCCTGATTGATCGGGTATTACTTTTGACCCTTTGGAGTTGGCAGGGTTTTAAAAGCAACAGAATTGCCATATACAACAGTTGTATCCACTTTTACATAAGCCCGGGCATAAAAATTGCAAGCAGGCTTAAATCCATTCATCTTCATGATGTAGTCCCCAAATGGTTTTACACCCGTGGTAGTACTGAAATTCATCAGGTTGATAGTGGGGTCAATCCTGGTACCCACACATACACCATAGAATTTTACTTTACTTACATTAGTCACCGACATTCTGAACTGGCAGATGGCAGATTCATGTGTAATATTATTCACAGACTTTGTAAAAACCACCGCCAGCACCGGTGGTGTTGCTCCCTTTCGTAAAGTAAAGGAAGAAATGGCTATATACACGAATGCGACCGGTACCACTGCCAGCAGCATTAATAAAATTGATTTGCGTTTCATTTTTTATTTTTTATGCGGGATAGATAAGACACCTTCCTGCCGTTAATAATTATTATCTATGTTTTTTCTTTTACAATTTAATAAACTCCACCCTCCTGTTCAGCGC
>JBARSW010000339.1:0-4425 GCA_049644925.1 Chitinophagaceae bacterium
ACAGTATGAATAATTATTTCACCTGGGGATGGGAGCATTTAAAAGATTCGATGACCGAGCCGGAATTTCGCAAAGTACTATCCTATGTTACCGCCAAAATAAATTGCGGTCATACTACTGTCCGTCCTTCCAGGCCATGGAATAAATACAGTGATACGGTGAAATTGAGAAGACTGTTTCCATTAAGTGTTAAAATCTGGGATGATGCGATGGTGGTAACCGCTAACCTTAACAGAAAAGACAGCCTGTTACAAAGAGGAACAATAATTACTGCAATTAACGACAAGGCAGCAACGTTGTTGGCAGACACAATGTTTAATTATATTTCCACTGATGGCTATAACCGTACACATAAATACCAGTCCTTAAGCAACCGCGGATACTTTGGTTCATTATATACTTCTCTATTCGGGCTATCTGAGAAATATACTATTGAATACAAGGATATTCATGGAGAAATAAAAAAAATAATTATTCCGGTTTATAACGCTTTGGCAGACACGGCAGGAAGAACCGGTACCCGTCCTTTCGCAAAAACACCTCCCAAACCATCCAAATCAGCGTTAAAGCAAAGCCGGTTAAATGCAGTACGCTTATTAAAAATTGATTCTGTAAATCGTTCTGCCATGATGAGCCTTAATTCATTTGGCAGAGGGTTTGGATTGAAGAAATTCTACCGTAATTCCTTTACAGCATTAAAAAATAACAATATCGGTCACCTGATAATTGATGTTAGAAGTAATGGTGGTGGAAGTGTAACCAACTCAACAATTTTGAGCCGTTATATGGCAGTTGCTCCTTTTAAAATAAGCGATTCCTTATATGCCATTAAGAAAAGTGGAACGTATTCCGGTTATATAAAAGCACATTTCTGGAATAAACTTTTTATCAGCCTGTTTACTAAAAAAGGAAAGGATGGAAATTATCACTTCGGATATTTTGAAAGGCATTATTTTAAGCCCAAAAAGAAATATCATTTTGATGGGAAGGTATATATTGTAACCGGAGGTAATTCTTTTTCCGCTACTACTTTATTTACAGCGGCGCTTATAAAACAGGATAATGTGATTGTAGTGGGCGAAGAAACCGGTGGTGGTGCTTATGGCAATTCCGCCTGGCTGATTCCGGATGTAAAATTACCTGAAACCGGTGTTCGTTTTCGATTGCCCTTGTTCAGACTGGTGATAGATAAATCAATTCCCAAAGACGGAAGAGGTATTCAGCCTGAGGTTACTTCCTTTCCAACTGTTGATGCTATAAAACGTAATGCAGATTTTAAAATTGAGAAAGTAATGGAGCTGATAAAGAAAGATAAGGAGGAAAAGAAAAACTGATACTCAATAACCGTGCTAATTTATATTTTGATGTACTGGAATAGCCCCCGAGAAAATCGGGGGAAAAATGAAAGAACCGAAGTTTAACAACCCCAAAGGGGTTGAATTTCTTTTACATTTTTTTAATTCGAAAATTTCATGAGTACATTCTGATAGATTTATTATTATTTTTTTTAGTACTAAAAACAGAGAATTTACTATCACAGAAACCCATGTAGAGGACTTATACACACACATATATATATGGTATAATTAACAATCTAAAACGCAGACTTTATCGGGTAAATAGTATGCCTGACCATATTCATATTTTCTCAGATTTACATCCTTCTGTAGTCTAAGTGAGTATGTTAATTTTTTTTCAAACTCCTGATATCATCAATATGAAACTGCGTATGCGCTGCGAAAATATTATTGATGAACAGCAGTTCGTTGATGCCTTCGGCTTTCAGCATGCCTGCAAAATCTCCTTTATAAGTACGTTGATCCACTACGATTACTTTTTCATAGTTGTTTACCAAAAAAGGTGCAAAAGCATTGCCGTAGGATTCTTTTACAAGGGCAATCCTCCGTCCATTTTTATTAGGTGTTTCCATTTTGCAAATTTGCAAATCACCCTGCAGAAATACCGAATAGCTGTTATCACCGCTGACCTGCTCGGCATACATTGATGATTTAGACCAGTAACCAATAGTATTGCTCCCGATAAAAAAATCGACGGATACAGGGAATAGATAATATCTTACCGAATCAGGATTATTTTTCAACACGGCAGCACGGGTAAGCCGGTAAAAGAAGCCCAGAAAGTTGGGTTTAACTTTAGAAGGGATACTGTCCAGCGAAACTGGTACAAGCCCTGCTGCTGCACAAAAAGAACGATAAGCATAATAAGCCCCGAGGCTGGTCCAGTGATGGTCGGTATTAAAATAGATATATTCTTTACGGTGCCTGCGAAGTTCATCAACCGGGTTAATTTTAATAATTGATGTATCGCTGGCGGCAAATATTATATCAATGGCATCTTTGGCCGGTTTGGCATAATCTTTATAACGTTCTGTTACTTCAAATTCAAACCCATTAGGGATAATAAGATTATAGATTTTCAAACCCGGAATCTGTAACCCAAGGAACAGGTTAATTGTTTCTGCATACTTCTTTCCCATAGCAGGGCTGCCGCTAAATAGCTCAAAACCCCTGTTCTTGAAAACAAAAACAGCTCTCTTCTTTACCCCTGTTTGTCCGTCGTCGGGCAATATCCTGCTTTCTTCCGGTGGAGGTATTGTATCTGTTTTTTTTATTGCTGAACTGTCCGCAATATCTCCTGTTTTTTGGTTGGAGGTATTATTGCAGGAAAAACAACATACGATAACCACAAGGGTAAAGAAACGAATGATAATCATTTTTTATTTATTACTTTCCATAGTTCATACAGAGAAAATCAAAAAACATTATTTCTTCAACCCTTTTATCTTTTCAATATGGAAAGGTGTATGTGCGGCAAAAATGTTGTTGATGAATAACAACTCATTAATGCCCTCTGCTTTCAGCATAGCAATAAAATTGCCGGTATAATATCGTTGATCCACTACAATCACTTTTTCATAATTGTTGATAAGGAAAGGAGCAAAAGCATTGCCATAAGATTCTTTTACGATGGCGATCTTTCTTCCGTTCTTATGTTGTGTTTCCATTTTCACCACCGGTAAATCTCCCTGCAGGAAAACAGAGTAACTATTGGCACCGCTGGCACCCTCTCCATACATTTTTGATTTATTCCAGTATCCAATAGTATTACTTCCTATAAAGAAATTTACAGAATCACGGAACAGGTAATATCTTACTGAGTCCGGATTGCTTTGAAGACCGGGATCTCTTGTAAGACGATAAAGTGAGCCCAGGAATGATGACTTGGTTTTAGAGGCTACCGTATCCAGTGAAACAGGAATTAATCCGGCTGTTTGACAAAATGCCCGGTAGGCATAATAGGCACCAAGGCTTGTCCAATGATGGTCTGTATTAAAATAAATGTATTCACTTCGATGTTTTCTTATTTCATCAATAGCCCATACTTTTTTAATGTTTGAATCAAGTGAATTATAAATGTTTTCAATGGCGGGTCTGTTCGGTTTTTGCAATTTGGCATACTTCTCGGTAATTTCAAACTCAAGAGCTACCGGTATTATTAAATTGTACACCTGTACTCCCGGCAATATCCGGCTAAAATTATTAATCACATCTGCATACGATTTGCCCATAGCGGCACCACCACCAAACATTTCGAAAGCCCTGTTCTTAAATACAAATACCCTTTTCTTTACTTCTCCAGTAGCACCATCATCCGGCAAAGGACCTGTTTGCGAAAGTTCTTTTGTGGTATCTGTTTTTTCATTGGCTTCGGCATCGTTTTTGGCATCATACATTTTTATTTCGCTTGACTGGAAACCAATGTAGTTTCTGAATATGGCAGATGCATCAATCCATTTATTTCTAAAGGGAAAATTATCTGCATAATACATTTCAATATTCCTGAAATACTTTCCACTCCATAAGGCACTGTCGCTGTAAGCTGGAAACTGTGCAAGCTTCCGGTTTTCCATTTCTGATACCGAATTGTTTTTCATTGCCAGGGAGATTATACCACCTGCCAGTAAAATCGCACAAAAAACCGCTACGTTAGCAACCTGAATTTTTTTATTTATAGTTTCACTCATATCGCTTCTTCTATATTTTCCAATTAAAATCTGAAATAGATAAAGGGGTTATAACTTTTTCCCACCAATTGTGCCACACACAAAAAAAGCAATACTACATTAATCCCAACGGTGAGTGTGTCGAAAACAGTAATACGGGTAGTCCTTTTATTTATCCAAGCCATTACCTTATGATACACCGGCATACAAAGCACAATGGCTATAATTAACCAGAATAAATGGGAGGTAACGGTATTGGTAAAATCTATATTACCAGCTGACCCGGCGCTGAACGAAAATAATTTTCTTACATAAGCAAAAAGCATTTGTGTGTCGGTAAAATAAAAGATTACCCATCCCGGAATAATAATAGCCAACGCATAAATATGACAGATAAAAGC
>JBARSW010000340.1:0-5307 GCA_049644925.1 Chitinophagaceae bacterium
GCAATCTTTTTATTGCCATTAAGATCCTGCAGAATATAACCAAAGCTCCAAAGCCAGAGCATATTGGAAAAAACCCTCCACACATTATCATGCACAAACATATGCGTTATAATTGTCCAGGGCTTTACAAGCAACTTATTTCCATCTGCCGGCAGTGTAAATATGCCAAGAATATTTTTATTGAAAAGAGATAAAGCTAGGTCTTTATCGTTGTTGAATTTGAAATACCAGACTGCTTTCATAAAAGCCAGACCAACAAACATAATCAGGCAGATGGCAATCAGCATCATTACTGCATTGCCGGCATTCCCAAGAGAGATTCTTTGTTTTTCTTGTTGGTCGGTGTAAGTCATTTTCTTTTTCTGGCAGCTAAATAAATTAAATACTTGTTCCCCTTTTTAATACAACGTTTTTCGGTTGGTTTTGTTCCAGAAAAGAACAATAATAAAACCTGTGAGTGCACCACCCAGGTGGGCAAAATGGGCAATATTATCTCCGGATACTTTTCCAAAACCTCCAAACAGATCTAATCCAATATAAACGAGCACCAGCCATTTAGCTTTAATTGGTATTGGAATAGGGATTATCATCAGTTCTGTATTGGGGAAAAGATAAGCGAATGCCACAAAAACTCCCATTATAGCACCGGAAGCACCGACCGCCGGAGCAGGAATGGAACCCATCATCTGTTGCATGACAAGGTGTGCAACTGCAGCACCAACACCACAAGCCAGGTAAAAAAACAAAAACCGTTTTGGTCCCCAGAGGTTTTCGAGTATCCGCCCAAACATGTAGAGTACCAGCATGTTCAATACAATATGGAAAATAAACGACGGGGAATGAGTGAACATGTGAGAAAAAATCTGGTAGGGCTCAAACCAGGGTGTGTCAACGGGCCAAAGAGCCAGCTTAAATGTTAGCTCATACTGTTTGTCGAATATCAGTTGTGCTACAAATACCAGCACATTTATAATAATCAGGTTTTTTACAATCGGCGGAAACCGATCTACACGGACGGGTCGAAAATTACTCATTGGGCAAATGTAAGTAATACTAATTTCTCAATTTCAACTGCACCACATTCTCTATATGGTGTGTATGAGGAAACATATCTACCGGTTGCACTTTTGTTACCATATACTTCTCATCCAGTAAATTCAGGTCTCTTGCCTGTGTGGCCGGATTACAGCTTACATATACCACTATTGGAGCGGCCATCTCCAGAATTTTCTTTACTAATTTTTCATGCATCCCTGCCCTTGGCGGGTCGGTTATGATAACATCCGGACGGCCATGTGTGGCAAAAAAATCATCATTGCAGATATCAATTACATCTCCGGCAAAAAATTCAGCAGTTTGTAAGCTATTTAATGCAGCATTTTCTTTGGCATCTTCAATTGCTGCTGCCACCACTTCCACACCGATAATTTTTTTTGCCTTATCACTTACAAATATGCCAATGCTGCCCGTGCCGCAATACAAATCATATACAATTTCTGTTCCGGTAAGTTCCGCAAAATCCCTGGTCACCCGGTACAGTTGTTCTGCCTGTTTGGTATTTGTCTGAAAAAAAGATTTGGGGCCTATCTTAAATTGAAATTTTTTTCCATCAATACCTGTATTCAATTGCTCCATCGCAAATCCTTTGCCACTGTAAGTAACCGGCTCCAGGTCATGCAGGCTATCGTTCCATTTTGTATTAACTGTATAGAGCAAAGTGGTAATAGCAGGAAATGCTGACTGAATATGTTGCATCAGCATTTTTATTTTCTCCTCATCTTTTTCCCCAACAACAATATTCACCATCAGTTCACCGGTAGTGCAGAGCCTTACCTGCATTGTTCTTAAAAAACCGGTGTGATTGCTGATGTCATAAAAAGACCAGTTATTTGCTATGGCAAACTCTTTTACAGCCAGCCTGATTTTATTGGTAGGCTCTGCCTGCAAATAACATTTTTCTATTTCCACAATTTTATCAAAGAAGCCTTTGGCGTGAAAACCAGCCCCCCGGAATTCTGCCCTTTCTTCAGGATTTTGGGAAGGCTCTTTATCTGGCTTTTCTTTTGTAAACTCTTTGGTTCCAAAAGTGTACTCTATCTTATTCCGGTAATACTCGGTTTCGGGTGCCCCAAGTATTGGTAAAAAAGCTGGCAAAATCACTTTTCCAATCCTTTTCAGCGTTTCTTCTACCTGCCGGTGTTTGTATTGCAATTGTTTTTCGTAAGGCAACATCTGCCACTGGCAACCACCACATACACCAAAATGGGAGCAAAATGGCTGTACCCTTTCTGCCGAAAATGCATGGATTTGTAGAATCATTCCTTCGGCCCAATCTTTTTTATTTTTAAGCAGACGCACATCTACAATATCACCCGGTATTGCATTCGGTATGAAAATTACTTTTCCCTCAACCCTGGCAATAGATTTACCTTCTGCAGCATAATCTTCCACCAATATTTTCTCCAGTATTATATTTTTTTTCTTTTTTCTCACGGCGCAAATATACCCGTTTAAGGATTGAGACTGCCATGCCTTCAGGAATGTATGTTTTTAATTTATTACGGGGCAAAAAGGCAACTAACTGCTCCTTTATTAAGTCTTGTTTTTTAGCAAACCTTAAACGCTAAACTTTAAACATTTAAACCTGTATTTAATATCTTTACCCGATTCATTCAGACTTATGAAAAGATTGACAACATTATTTAGTTTATTGGTGGCTTTTTCTGCTTTTGCACAAACCGGTTACGAGATTAAAGTAACTTTTAAACCATTTAAAAAGCAGTATATCTACCTGGGACATTATTTTGGAAAAACATACCCGATTGTTGACTCTGCCCTGCTGAATGACAAAAGTGAGGCGGTTTTTAAAGGCACTAAAACGCTTCAGGGTGGTATTTACCTGGTGGGCTATCCTAACAAAGCAGGTTTTTTTGAAATACTGGTTGATAAAAATCAGCATTTTTCAGTTATTGCCGATACTGCCATCATCAGCAAAGGGGCAAAATTTATAAATTCTACAGATAATGTTTTGTTTGTTAATTACCAGCAACACATGAATGCCGAAGGGAAAAAAATTAATACCCTGCAACAAAAACTAAAAACGGCTACTACTAAAAAAGACTCTGCCCAAATGAATGATGAATTGGCTAAAATTGAAAAAGCAGTAAACATCTACAGGGAAGAACTTACCAAAAAAAATCCGGGAAGCATCCTTACCGTTTTACTGAAATCAATGCAGGAACCAGTGTTAACAGGGGTTTTAAAAAATCCTATAACAAAACAAGATTCATTAGAAGCCTACAACTATTATAAAGCGCATTACTGGGATGGTGTTAATTTCTGGGATGGACGACTTGCCTATACACCATTTTTTGAAAACAAGATTGATAAGTACTTTGAGCAATTGATATTATTACATCCGGATTCTGTTATTAAAGAAATTGACTGGATGCTTGGTTATGCCTCAGCAAACGAAGAAATGAACCGTTTCCTGCTGGTTAAGTTTATTAACCGCTACCTGAACCAGAAATACATGTGGGAAGATGCCGTGTTTGTGCATTTGTTTGAAAAATATTTTGCCAGTAAAACATATACCTGGCTGAATGAAAAAGGCCGTAAAACAATAACAGACAGGGCCTATAGTTTAATGTCCAACATTATGGGTACCCCTGCCTCTGATATTGAATTGCCCGATACGGCTGGCAAACAAACATCCCTGTATGAAATGGCTGCCAATTACGTCATTGTAGCTTTTTGGGATGTTAACTGTGGCCATTGCAAAGAAGTGCTGCCAAAACTGGATTCCTTTTATACATCCAAATGGAAAGCAAACGGTCTTAAAATTTATGCAGTTTCCAAAGAAACAGAAGGCAACAAGACAGACTGGTTAAATTTTATAAGAGACCAAAAACTGAATGACTGGACCCATGTTTATTACTCCAAAGCAGATGACAAAGCAAGGATAGATGCCAGCATACCCGGCTACTCTCAGTTGTTTGATGTACAGACTTTCCCTACTTTATATTTGCTGGATAAAGACAAGCGGATCATTGCCAAAAAATTATCGTATGAACAATTGGATGAGATTTTGCAGTTAAAATTAAAAGGACAGTAACCCATTAACCTTTCCTGCTATGAACAAAAAATATTTTGTATTAATCATCGCCTGCCTGGCCTTTTTGAATGCAACAACACAGACCCTTTTTACCTATGGTAATAATGCTGTTGATGCAAAGGAATTTCTAAAAGCATTCAATAAAAATAATACGCAGCCTGTAACTAACAAAGCCAAGGCCATCGGCGACTATCTTGACTTGTATATTAAATCAAGACTCAAGATCCGTGAAGCATATAGCCGCCATTATGATACTTTGCCACACCTGCAACAGGAAGTGGCGAATCTTCGTATACAGATTGCGGAAAACTATATGACCGACCCGGATTTGATGAAACGAATGAACAGCGAAGCTTTTCAGCGCAGCCAGAAAGACATCCGGGTAGCACATATTTATATTTCATTCAAATCAGCGAGTGGTCTTTTGGATACACTGGCAGCCCGGCAAAAAACAGATGCGGTTTTACAACGAATTCAAAAAGGTGATGATTTTGCATTAATAGCTCAGCAAAATTCTGACGACCCCGCGGCAAAAAACAATAAAGGCGAATTGGGGTATATCACTGTTTTCTCCCTTCCATACGAATTTGAAAATGCTATCTATTCAACTCCGGTTGGTAAAGTTTCAGCTCCTGTTCGTTCAAAAATCGGTTATCATATTTTCAAAAATCTTGGGGAAAGAAAAGCTGTTGGAAAAATTAAAGCTCAACAAATATTATTAGCCATCCCTCCTGGGGCAGATGATGCAACCAAAAAACAAATTTCTAAACTGGCCGATTCTTTATACAAAAGAATTATGGCAGGAGACAACATGAATATTCTTGCCAGCCTTTTCAGCAATGATTACATAACCTCTGCCAGCAATGGAATGATGCCGGATATCAGTGTTGGACAGTATGATCCCGTTTTTGAAAATATTTTATGGTCATTACCAAAAGATGGAGCTGTAAGCAAACCATTCTTAACTTCTCATGGCTGGCATATTCTGAAACGCATCTCCAGAAAACCGGTGGTTGCAGATGCCGGAGACAAGGCTAATCTCCAGGAATTGCAACAAAAAATAACAGCTGATGGCCGTTGGAAAACTTCCCGTGATTTTATTTATAACCGGGTAAAATCAAAAGCTGGTTTTAAAAAATATTCATATGACGATGCTGCCCTTTGGGCCATGTCTGACAGTGTGCTGGATTTAA
>JBARSW010000341.1:0-3799 GCA_049644925.1 Chitinophagaceae bacterium
GTTTTTAATCCACCAAGTACCACCGCTTATACTGCCGAAGAGTTTGACCGGTTGTTTGGTTCGGGTAATGGACAAGTAGGTTTAAACATTTTAAGAATAAGGATAGCATCAGACGATGCATGGAGAGCAACAGAACTCAATCATGCTAAGTGGGCAATACAAAGAGGCGCAAAAGTGTTTGCCAGCCCCTGGAGCCCACCTGCAAGAATGAAAACGAATGGAAATATTATTGGAGGAAAGCTGATTCCAGACAGCGCTGCAGGATATGCAAAATATTTAAATGATTTTGCTTTATACATGGCAGCAAATGGCGTCCCGTTAGAAGCTGTTTCGGTACAAAACGAACCAGACTGGGAACCCAACTATGAAGGTTGCGCATGGACCGCAAGCGAAATGAGAGATTTTTTAAAGAATCATGGGGCTGTTGTAACTGCAACTAAATTGATGGCACCTGAATTGGTAAATAATAATCAAACTTATGTAAATACAATATTAGGCGATGCAGGTGCAGTTGCTAACCTCGATATAATAGGCGCCCACTTGTATGGTGGTGGCATTGTTGAAAATGCAACAGCAAAAACATTGGGCAAAGAAGTATGGATGACCGAACACCTGGATACGCTTATAAGCTGGACTGGAAATATTAATACTGCCATTGAAATACATGATTGTTTTACAAAAGCAAACTTCAATGCCTATATATGGTGGTATGGTAAACGGTTTTATGGACTGGTAGGACAAGATGGAATGGTAACACAGCGGGGTTATATCATGTCGCAATTTGCAAGGTTTATAAGATCCGGCTCTGTACGTATTGGAACATCCTCCAATTCAAGGCCTGATGTTTTAATATCAGCCTATAAAAATGGCACTAAAAAAATAGTAGTGATTATAAATAGTAGCACTAACGATGTGGAACAAAAAATTACTTTTCAAGGTGCAACGGCCGGGTCATTTGTGCCTTACGTTACCAGCCAGAATAAAAATGCTGAACAAGGCAGCACCGTTGCAGCATCCGGCAATGTGCTTAATTATAAAGTGCCTACAAAAAGTGTAGTAACACTGGTTGAACAATAATAAATGATTAATAAAAATTGATGACTGAATTATTTTTTTTACTGGCAATACCTTTACTTTTTTTACAACTGTCTTCCATAGCACAGAACAATATTGCTATTGATGTAAATAAAGTGAAGGGCACCATCAATAAAAATAATTACGGTCATTTTGCAGAGTATTTAGGTGGGTTAGTTTTTAACAATGTCATAAGCAGAGTAGTTCATATATAGCAATCGTTACGAGGGGTGAATTCCTTCATCCCTCCTTTTTTAATTTGTAACTTTAATTTTTTAAGGATGTTATTACTCGGATTAGATATAGGTACTTCTTCCATAAAAGCATCAGTAATTGACGCCGCCAATCTCCAATGCATTGCATCCGCTCAGTACCCGGAAACAGAAACCGAAATTCTTTCCCCTGAGCCCGGTTGGGCAGAACAATCACCCGACAAATGGTGGGAACATGTGCAACTGACGGTGCTAAAACTTCATGCACAAAAAAAATATAATCCACAGGATATTGCTGCTATTGGCATTGCTTACCAGATGCATGGTTTGGTGGCGATTGATAAAGAAAAAAATGTACTGCGCAATAGCATCATCTGGTGCGACAGCCGTGCTGTGGAAATCGGCGATAAAGCATTTGAAGAAATTGGAAAAGAGAAATGCTTATTACATTTACTAAACTCTCCCGGAAATTTTACAGCAAGCAAACTTGCCTGGGTAAAACAAAACGAACCGGTATTGTATGAAAAGATTTTTAAAATAATGCTGCCGGGTGATTTTATTGCCATGAAACTGACTGGTGAAATCACCACCAGCATATCCGCATTATCAGAGGGTGTTTTCTGGGATTTCAAACAAAATGAACTATCGAAAGATGTTTTTGAGTATTATGGCATCAGCACATTCTTTATTCCTGAAATAAAAGAAGTGTTTACAGATCATGGAAGAGTTACAGCATCAATTGCATCAGCCTTATCACTAAAAGAAGGGATACCGGTTACTTACAAAGCAGGTGATCAGCCAAACAATGCTTTATCATTAAATGTGCTGGAACCAGGCGATGTTGCCGCAACCGCCGGAACATCCGGAGTTATATATGGAGTAAGTGATCAGCTTACTTATGATAATGAATCGAGAATAAACACATTTGCACATGTGAATTATACTGATAAGCATAAAAGATTGGGGGTATTACTTTGTATAAATGGCACGGGCATTTTAAACCGCTGGGTAAAAAACGTAACAGGCAACCGGTTGACCTATCAGCAGGTAAATGATGCGGCTGCTTTAATTGATCCCGGATGTGAAGGAGTTACAATTTTACCATTTGGAAATGGGGCCGAAAGAATGCTGAACAATAAAATGGTAGGATCACATATTTTAGGAATAGATTTTAACATGCATACCGATGCTCATATTTTCAGGGCAGCACAGGAAGGAATAGCTTTTGCATTTAATTACGGACTGGATATCATGAGAGAAAATGGGATGAACCCCAAAGTGATCCGTGCCGGAAAAGCTAACATGTTTTTAAGCGAAGTTTTTTCAGAATGTTTTGTAAATACATTGAATGTTCCGGTTGAATTATACAACTGCGATGGAAGTGTGGGAGCTGCAATTGGCGGAGGTCTTGGTGCAAAAATTTACGCTGATCCTAACGAAGCTTTTGAACATTTTAAACCAGTACGGGTAATTGAGCCCGATGGTAAGAATGGTTATGAATTGCATTACAACAAGTGGCTTACACAATTAAAAAAACAATTAAACTGATTCAATAATTATTAAATTAAACAATATGTCAGTAGTAACAGGTAATAGAGAATATTTTAAAGGCATTGGAAAGATTAAATTTGAAGGTGTTCAATCTGATAATCCCTTAACTTTTCGCTGGTATGATGAAAACAGAATGGTAGCAGGTAAACCTATGAAAGAGTACCTGCGGTTCGCCTGTGCATACTGGCACAGTTTTGTTGGCAGTGGCGCTGATCCCTTTGGCGAACCCACCCATATTTTTCCCTGGAATGAAAAAGGGGATGCAGTGGAAAGAGCAAAAGATAAAGCAGATGCTGCCTTTGAATTTATTACAAAACTCGGTCTGCCTTATTATTGTTTTCATGATGTAGATGCGGTAGATTATTCCAATGATATTAATGAAAATGACAAGAGGCTCCAAGCTATCACTACTTATTTTGACGAAAAACAAAAAGCAAGTGGTGTAAAATTATTATGGGGCACTGCTAACCTTTTTTCGCACAGGCGTTATATGAACGGGGCTTCTACCAATCCCGATTTTCTTGTATTAACACATGGGGCTGCCCAGGTAAAAGCCGCATTGGATGCTACTATTGCATTGGGGGGAGAAAATTATGTTTTCTGGGGAGGAAGAGAAGGATATATGAGTTTATTGAACACCAACATGAAAAAGGAGAAGGAACATTTTGCAAAATTTTTGCACGCAGCAAAAGATTATGCAAGGAAAAATGGTTTTAAAGGACAATTCTTTATTGAACCAAAACCATGCGAGCCATCCAAACATCAGTATGACTATGACAGCGAAACTGTAATTGGATTTTTGCGTCAGCATGATCTGCTGAATGATTTTAGTTTAAATATAGAAGTAAACCATGCCACACTGGCTGGCCATACATTTACCCATGAATTACAGGTAGCAGCAGATGCAGGTTTGCTGGGAAGTATTGATGCCAATCGGGGTGATTACCAGAATGGATGGGATA
>JBARSW010000342.1:0-3187 GCA_049644925.1 Chitinophagaceae bacterium
CGATTCTGTATTTTAAAAACTGCTATATGAAAATAAATTCACTCTCTGCGAGAAGTGTTACTCTACTTCTATTGTTAATTTTCATTTTCTCTTTAACTCAATCAATTGCTCAAAATTCTTCCCGGACAATTACCGGAACAGTAACTGATGATAGGGCAATTGGTCTTGCTGGTGTTTCTATACAGGTTAAAGGAACTCTCAATTTTACATCTACAAAAGTTGATGGCACTTACAGTATTGTTGTTCCCAATAATAACAGCGTTTTGGTTTTTACGTTCGCTGGTTTGGTAGGTCAGGAAGTTACTGTCAATAACAGAACAGTAATTAATATTACCATGTCTCCTGATACAAAAGCAATGGAAGAAGTGGTGGTAATTGGTTATGGTACCATTAAAAAAAGTGATGTAACTGGTGCACTCACCAGTGTTTCTGCAAAAACTATTCAGGAAAGGCCGGTGACAAACGTTCTGCAGGCCCTTCAGGGCAAAGCTGCCGGTTTAAATGTGGCAACTAATATTAAGCCCGGTGAGCTTCCAGCTGTAAGAATACGGGGTAACCGTTCAATCAGTACATCAAATGAACCACTGTATGTTGTTGATGGTATTCCAATTGTTTCTGCTCTTGGAGTAACTTCATTTTCATTAAATGATATCAGTCCCAATGATATCGCTTCTGTCGAAATATTGAAGGATGCATCAGCTACTGCCATTTATGGTTCCAGGGGTTCTAACGGAGTTATTTTAATCAGTACCAAGAAAGGAGCCAAAGGAAAAGTTTCCATTAACTATAATTCTACATTTTCGTTTGACAAATACAAATCGCTTACAGAATGGATGAGTGGTGGTGAGTGGATTGACAGGTGGCGGGAAGCTTTAATTAATGGAAGAAATTACCAGACAACAACCAATGCTAATTTAAATGTTGCACCTAACATTGGTTATCCAGATCCGTTTCTTGACAGAAATAAAATGGGATTGGCTTCGGACCTTGTAGCGCTGGCAGGTGTATGGCAGGGTTATGAGTGGGTTGATTATGGTGTAACTCCTAAAATGCGGGCAACCACTGCGGAAGAACAGGCACTTGGATGGCCGTCTATGGTACCTGTTTATAATTCTAAAAACATCAGGAATTATGATTGGATAAATGATGCAGTACGAACCGGAATTAACCAGAACCACCAGATTTCACTTTCTTCAGGTAATGAAACTTCCCGGTTGTATTTATCACTGGGTTATAATAACCAAACCGGTGTACAAAAAGACCAGGACTTTGAACGTTTTAATATAAATATTAACGGAGATGTTACTGCTACCAAATGGATGACACTTGGTATTTCAGTTATGGGTTCATTATCCAATCAAAATTTTGGAATTAATGCGAACCAGGGTAACACTGGTACAAAAGACTTATATGGAAGGGCAGCCGATCAATTTCGCTTTGCTGTTCCAAAAAATGATGCCGGCGTTTTTATCAGAAACCCAGGGGGGAATCTTACTTTATGGAACCCCATAATAGATATAGATCAATCTATTAATGAAAGACGTTCTTCCTCAATCATGACCAACGTATTTTCTGAATTAAAATTTACACCCTGGCTTAAATACCGGGTTAATTTTGGCGCACAGCTTCGTAATTTCAGATCTGGAGCTTGGACCGGACCTAATGCAACAAGTCATCTTAATGCGAAACCTAACACAGCCGGTTATAGCAGGGATGAAAATTTTTCATGGGTGGTGGAAAATCTGCTCTACTTTGATAAAACTTTTGCCAAAGATCATAGGGTAGGTGTTACACTTCTTCAATCATCACAAAAATCAAGGAGAGAAAATACAGCAACAAATGTGTCCAGTACCATTGTGCCGGTTAGTATGTGGTATGACTTAGCCGCAAATACCATCGGCAGACCAGATGGTTATAGCACTGGTTTTACAGAAAACACTTTGTCTTCCTTCATGGGCCGGGTTAACTACACTTTGTTTGATAAATACCTTCTGACCGCCTCTGGTCGGTTCGACGGAGCATCAGTACTGGCTCCTGGTCATAAGTGGGATTTTTTCCCATCTTTTGCCCTTGCATGGAAATTACATGATGAAAAATTTCTCAGCGATGTAAGTTGGATCAATGAACTTAAACCCCGTTTTGGCTTTGGTGTAACAGGTAATTCTTCCGTTAATCCATATTTATCAACCGGGCCACTTAGCAGAAATCCTTACATCTTCGGAACATTGCCAGGTATTGGATATTTACCTCAATTGGTAGCAAACCCTGAATTGGGATGGGAACAAACAGCCCAATTGAATTATGGATTAGACTTTTCATTATTTAAAAGAAGGGTATCAGGCTCCATAGAATATTATAAAGCAACAACAACCGAACTGTTATATCTCAAGACACTTCCTGCAGTATCTGGATTTGTAAACAAATGGGAGAATATCGGTAAAACACTTAACAAAGGGTTAGAAATTACTCTTTCCACCATTAACATGGAAAAGAAAAATTTCAGTTGGAGCTCAGAAATAAATTTCACTACCAATAAGGAAGAAATTGTGGAACTCCTGAATGGGAAAGAAGATATTTTGGGACAGCGTTTATTTATAGGTCAGCCAATCAATGTGTTTTACCATTATGATAATGCCGGAATATGGGGTAATTCAACAAAAGACCTGGAAGAAATGGCAAAATTCAATGCAGCACCTGGTAATCATAAGTTCTATCCGGGTACAATAAAAGTGGTAGATCAGAATGGCGACTACCGTATCAATGCATCCGACTATGTTGTCCGGGGAAATCCACGTCCAAAATGGACAGGAGGTATCACCAATACTTTCAAATATAAAAGCTGGACATTAAGTTCATTTATTTATGCCCGTATCGGTCAAACCTATTTCGGTGGATATCCAAATTCTTATGGTGGCACATTCCCCAATGGCCGTGTAGAAAACGATATGTGGTCCTGGACAAATACTGAAGGTCGCTGGCCAATGCCTATCAACGGCTCTACGGTTGATAATTTTACTCCGGCTATGCAATACAACAATGGTTCTTTTGTATCAGTAAGGAATATTTCGCTTACATATGATCTGCCTGCTAACCTTATTAAAAAGGCAAGTATGAAAAACTGCCAGGTTAATGTACAGGTACTCAATCCGTTCATTTTTGGCGGAGATATCGTAAAGATGGGACTTAA
>JBARSW010000343.1:0-2006 GCA_049644925.1 Chitinophagaceae bacterium
GGTCGGTGCTGGAAGTGGCCCGTCAATATGTAAAAGGCGATGATATAAAAGAAGGTATGCTAAACAGGGTGGAATCTACCATCCGTTGTTACGATCCCTGCTTATCCTGCTCCACACATGCTATCGGTCAGATGCCGATGGTGATTGAAGTGAAAGATAAAAATGGAAGCGTAGTAAAACGATTAGAGAGAAGTTAAGCGTTTTGTGCCGATACCCAATTGATTATAATGCTGATCGCCTGGTCAGCATTATTTTTTGCTTCAACTGATAGTGATTCACCTATTTCAAAGTTTTCGCCCCGCACCGAACAAATAAATATCGACAGTTCTTTATTATACAACTGCCGGGCAAGTGATACCAATAACGACGCATTTACATGATGCGAAGAGGAAACAGGGTTTATCTTTTCACCTGTTAACGGATAAAAAGTCACCGTATCACCTTCTACTGCTGCATCAGCAACGATAACATAATCATACTTCAAAAATTCTTCTGCCAGTTCTGTGTGCAATTGATGATAGATAGCTGTTGTAACACCTGCCAGTTTCAATTTCTCCATTTCTCCGCAGATGTACGGGCCAATACCATCATCACTGCGAATTGGGTTGCCGATGCCGGTTATTAGTATTTGGGGAGATTTTCTTTGCATTGCTTAAAATAACTTTTCAAAATTATACTAACCGGATTTATTAATCAAGACATTTATATCTAGTGCAATGGTTCGTGGAGACAAGAACCATTATACCATGAAACATTAATAACGATTCATGGCCTCCAAACGAAGGCAGTCAATTCCCATAAACATATCTTACTTATATCCCTTCTTATTCCATTGTTCGTGGAAACACAAACCATGGCGAAGCCAACATACAAGCATCTGTATTCCTACTTCGTAATATTCGAATAATAATGTCTTTATCTGTTTTATAAAATTACTATGTAGAACCACTTAATTACAGCTAAATTCATTTGGTATATGTCAAATTCATGATCCTTTTTTTATTATACTGCAACCGATTCAGACTAATATTGACACTCCAATTCAGTTTTCAATGAAAATAAAATTATTCATCATAAATTAACTTTCCGTATGAGAAATGCACTTCCTGTATTTGCCACTGATTTTCTAACAGTAAATGAATCAACAACATTTAATCCGGAGGCCGCTTTAATGCAAATAACCAGCAATAATATCGGAAATACTACTTATTTAGGTACCGTTTTTGAACAAGTTGCCGCCTGTTTGTCTACTATCGAACTGGAACTTGATTGTTACAAATTATCGCATATTCGGTTTTCAACACATATACTAAGAGGATTACTGCTTATAATGAACATGCCTGCTGTCGGAAGGCTGGCAACAAAAATGGAAGAACTGGCTAAAGACAATAAATTTAGTGATGCGAAAAAACTATTATGGTACATAAAAAAAAATATAGCCCATTTTGTGCAGCACCATTACAAATAATCGATTTATGAATTCTTCAGGCAATATCCAACCTGCATACTAATTGTCTGATTTTCCTTAATTCATTAACATTAAAATAAAACCAAAACAATGAAAGAAAAAAATGATATTAGCCAATCGTTCCTGAACGATCTGTTGCTTGTAACGGGTATTTGTTTTTTGTTATTTACACTGCTGCTGAAAATTCTAGATGGCATCATCATAAAACCCTTCTTTTGGATCGGTTTTACATCATTTGGTGTTGGCTTAGTAGCTTGGGTCTTCTTTTTAATAAACAAGAAAATAAGAAAAAACAAAAACAACTTTGCTTCGTAATTTTACTAACGGCTACCTCCTTTTATTTTTCCGTTAAACAGCAATCCATTTTTTCTAAGGAAACCGCCGAATTATATTTATACTACAAGAAGAATCACTATCCGAACCACCACATTACTCTGATTCAAAAACTAATCTGCATACTACGCTATTCAGCATTTTTTCATACAAACTGCATTGTTTCGCTTGGCAATTTAAGAAGGAAATTAGCTTAAGAAGATAC
>JBARSW010000344.1:0-2662 GCA_049644925.1 Chitinophagaceae bacterium
CAGAACCTGGTAGCTTATTATCCTTTTAATGGAAATGCTAATGATGAAAGCGGTAACAACCATAGCGGAACAGTAAAAGAAGCTGTTTTAACAACTGATAAAAATGGTACTGCTAATAAAGCATACAAGTTTGATGGAATAAATGATATGATTACCACACCTGCTCATGCAGACTGGAGTTTCGGGAATGGAGATTTCAGTATTATTTCATGGGTAAATGTAAGTGTTATTGGTACCAGCAGGATCATTTCTGCCGGATATACTGCCAATGATGGAATTTGGGGCCTTGGCTTTGGAAGTCATCCTGTATGGGGTGCCGGTATAAGGATTAACTACTTTGTTTATAGCGGAGGGGCTTACCATGATTACAGTTCCAATAAAATAACCGGGTATTCATTAGGCCAATGGGCTTTTGTAGGAATAACCAAAACAGGAAGCACACTTACTTTTTATTTCAACGGACAACAAGCCGGGACAGCCACTATCCCTTATGTTTCCAATGCAAATAGCTACCTGAGTATTGGCTCAAGACAAGTGACCAGTGGATCTCATATTGAGTTTTTTAATGGTAAAATTGATGCAGCCCGCATTTTTAAAAGGGCCTTATTGCCTGATGAAATATTACAACTGGCCGATGTACCAATGATGCCGGATTTACTTATTTACCTTCCCATGAATGGCAATGCCAGTGATATGAGTGGAAATGGTCATAGCGGGACAGTAGTTAAAGCAATGCCAACAACTGATAAATATAATAATACCAACTCTGCTTTCCAGTTTAATGGTAATGGTTCGGGCACAAGTATTACATTGGCTAATACAAAAACACTCGACTTTCTTTCAACACCATTTACAATAAGTGGATGGGTGAAGTTTTCATCTGCCATCGGTGAGCCCAAAATGATTGCCGGTAAGCATATTTGCGGTACGCCTTCGGGATATTTTATAGGAGTGGAAAATAACAAGTTTTCATACTGGCTGGCCAAGGGCAGTTCATGGAGCCAGGTTACAACCACAGAAAAGTACAATGATGGCAAATGGCATCATATAGTTGGCTCCTATGATGGAGTTAATCAGAAATTATATGTAGATGGCATGTTCAAAGCAGGGACCAGTACCACTTACAACAAACCGGCCAGTGGTGCGCCAATAAAAGTAGGAGAGCCCAGTGGTGGTTGCGGCGGTTTAGGTTTATTCAATGGAAAAGTTGATGAATTAAAAATTTACGGCACTGCATTGAATGCTGCACAGGTTATGGCTTTATATAAATAGAGCAGAAGTAGAGGCAAGGCAAACAGTATTCGAAGGAAATAATAACAATTATATTGCTATAGGCCCTTGGGGGCAGCAACTGAGTTTACGGCAGAAGCCTGGTTAAAACGGAACAACATTCAACAATTTCAGTGGATTTTTTCAAAGTATATAACAATAAAGGAGCAACTATATGTATATTACTCTCCTTCCATACATGAGGTAGTCTTTTAAAGGTATAGCAGAAAAAGTTATAGAACGATGAGTATTATCAAACTTATTTTGATGTTCATCATTTGAATGTGGTATTACGAAGAATTAACTTAACTCAAATATTAAGCCATGCGCAAGCTATACCTACTCCTCGCTTGGCTATCACTTTCTGCTTCTGCTCTTTCCCAGAACCTGGTAGCTTATTATCCTTTTAACGGAAATGCAAATGATGAAAGCGGTAATGCTATAAACCCCACCTATACAGGTGCAGGGGTTACCTTAACAACAGACCGGTTTGGTAATACAAATAAGGCATACAACTTTGACGGGGCAGCCAACTCTTATATAAGGATGCCTGCCGACCTCTTGCCCACCACTAACCGTACCATTTCATTATGGTTTAATGTACCCGATGTAAGTAACAGGCCGGGCTTATTAGGTTATGGAGGAAATGGAAGTTACGGTACAACACTACTTATGGGATTGAATTGTACAGGTACCGGACAGTATTGGGTACAGGGCCACGGTGGTCTCAATGGTATCGGTTATACATATCCAGCTGTTCCTGTAAATAACTGGTATCATTGGGTACTGACTATAAATGGCAGTGAACAAAAAATATATGTTAATGGTGAACTGAAAAGCACTGCAAATACTTTCAGTGGCAGCACAGCAGTTGTAGGAAAGGATCTGGCATTGGGAGTGATAACTTCTCCTTCTGGCGTCGCACCATATACAGATATTAATGTTGGTTATTTAAATGGCAAGCTGGATGATGTTCGCATTTATGATGCTGCCATGAGCGATGCACAGGTGCTGAATCTTTATAACAGCGAAGTGGGAATGGCAGCCTATTATCCATTCAACGGTAATGCTAATGATGAAACAGGTAATGGCAATAACTCAACTTATATTGGTAGCGGTGTTTCATTAACCACAGATCGATTTGGTAATGCTAATAAAGCTTATTACTTCGACGGTGCTGTTGGTTCTTATATCCGTATTCCGGCAGATAAATTTCCCGCTACCAACAGAACCATTTCTTTTTGGTTTAATGCAGACGACCCTGCTGTATACAGGGTTCCTTTTTCATATGGAGGAAATGGATGTGACGCTTCTTGTTTTTTAATGATATTAAATCAGTCAGGTACAGGAACCTATACAAAGACCGGACATTGTAATGCAGAACGTTTAATTG
>JBARSW010000345.1:0-8756 GCA_049644925.1 Chitinophagaceae bacterium
ATTGGGTGCTGAAATCAGGGAAAAAATCCGCCAGGGTGAACGTATTTACAATTTCACTATCGGCGATTTTGATCCTTCTATTTTTCCCATACCCAAAGAGCTGGAAGATGCTATTGTGGAAGCATACCGAAAACATTTCACCAACTATCCTGCTGCTGATGGTAATCTTGATCTCAGAGAGGCTATTCAATCTTATATGAAAGATGATGAGAGCCTTGATTATAACCTTGATGAAATAATGGTAGCATCCGGTGGCCGGCCTTTGATTTATACCGTCTTCCGGGCAATTTGTGATAAAGGTGATAAAGTGATCTATGCTGTTCCTTCCTGGAACAATAATCATTATACGCATTTCATAGAAGGAGAACATATCGTTATTGAGGCCGGTGTAGAAAATAATTTTATGCCAACTGCAGCAGATATTCTTCCTTACATAAAAGATGCAGTATTAATTTCACTTTGCTCTCCACAAAATCCTACCGGTACCACCTTTCGCAAAGAAGAACTGGAAGTTATCTGCGATATGGTAATTGAAGAAAATAATAGAAGAAGTGATAGTGAAAAGAAATTGTATGTTATGTACGACCAAATGTACAGACACCTGACTTATGGAAATATACAACACAATAATCCTGTTTCATTGCGGCCGCAAATGAAAGAGTACACCATTTTTATAGATGCAATAAGCAAAGTATTTGCAGCCACTGGTGTACGAGTTGGATGGGGCATGGGACCAGCATCAGTTATTGGTAAAATGAAAACTATTCTTACACATATTGGAGCATGGGCACCAATGGCGGAACAAAAAGCTGTTGCCAATTATTTGGGTAAAAGGGAAGAGATAAAAAAATACCTGGCACATTTCAAACTGGAAATTGAAGAAAGGCTTCGCCGGATACATACTGGTTTTATACAGTTAAAAAACGAGGGTTTTAATATTGATGCAATAGCACCGGAAGCCGCCATTTATCTAACCATTAAATTTGACCTTGCCGGAAAGAAAACTGATGAAAATAAACTATTGGAAACACAGGCTGATGTAACGGCTTACCTGCTAAACGCTGCTGGCCTGGCGGTAGTTCCATTTTATGCTTTTGGCGCTGAAAAAAATTCTCCCTGGTACAGGCTTAGTGTTGGAACCTGTAAAAAAGAAGAGATTGACGAGATGATTGAAAAGCTGAGAGACGCTTTGAAAAAATTGAATTAAAAGAGATCTGCAATAATTTCTTTTCTTGCGAAGAATTAATAGCCAGACATTCCCCTGATACTGGGACAGCCGCAATTTTTTCCTCCCTTACCACTACCGGAATAATAATTCTTGTTGCAACTGGCAAAAAGAAATAATCCTGCCACTAAAAATAACAATGCAATTTTGCTGATGCTTTTCATAATTCTGAAGTTCTAAATTAAAACTAATTTACAAGCAAAATAGTATGCTGTTTGGTAAAAAACAGATAAAAATTAACGTGAATCAATCATAAATGGAAAAAAAGCTGGGAAAACCCCGTATTCTGGTTGCTCCACTCGATTGGGGGCTGGGACATGCTACCCGTTGTATTCCAATTATCAGGGAACTGCTGGCGCAGGGTTATGAGGTTTGGCTGGCAGGTGAAGGCGCCCAAGAAGAATTATTGAAAACTGAATTCCCGGATCTGTCATTTCTCCATTTAACTGGTTATAGAATTAAATATGCTAAAACAGCAAGGGGATTAATCTGGCAAATGATTAAACAAACCTCAAAATTAAAAAGAGCTATAAAAGCCGAAAATCAATGGCTTAAAAAAGTAAGTGATGAGTATCATTTTGATGCAGTTATAAGTGATAACCGCTTTGGACTTTATCATTCATCTATACCTTGTATAATTATCACCCACCAACTGCTGATAAAAAGTCCATTTGGTAAATGGACAGAAAAAATTCTACAGAAAAGAAATTACAATTATATCAACCGGTTTTCTGAATGCTGGGTTCCTGACCTGCCTGCCGGTCAGACAGGTATAGAAAGTGAAGAAAATTTAGCTGCGGATCTTTCGCATCCAGATATTAAACCAAAAATACCTGTACGTTATATTGGATGGCTTTCCAGATTCAGCAAACAGGAATTGACGGTAAAAAATAAACACTTATTGATAATTCTTTCCGGACCGGAGCCACAAAGAAGTATGTTGGAAGAAATTGCTATTGAAGAAACCAGCCGCTATACTGGCACGGCTACCATTGTAAGAGGGCTACCCGGCTCCTCAGCATTAATTCCTTCATCTGGAATGATAAAATTCTACAACCATCTTGCTACTGAAGAACTTAATAAAGAAATGCAGCAGGCCGAATTCGTTATCAGTCGCAGCGGGTACAGCACCGTCATGGATTTAATGGTTTTACAAAAACAAAGTATTTTAATTCCCACACCCGGACAAACTGAACAGGAATACCTGGCAAAAATCCTTTTCGAAAAAAATATATCCTGCACGGTAACTCAGAAAAATTTCAATTTGAATAGGGCGTTACAAAAAGCTAAAGCCTTTCCTTATCAACTCACCGGACAACCAGCAAATAGTTTGCTATCTCAAATCATCAGTAATTTTATTTCTTCCATAAAAGGAGAATGATCTGCTTTAAATTTGCCTCTTAATATTTTTTTTGAGAAAAGAATCCTGGGCACATATTGCTGTTTTATTTACCAACCTGTTTTTTGCAATAAATCTCAGTATGGTGAAACATATTTCACCTGCCGTGGTTGGCCCTTACGGATTAAATATCCTACGTGTAGGAATCAGTGTCATTTTATTCTGGCTCATATGGCTATTTGGTAAAAATTATTCCGGTATTCATAAAAAACATTTACCCCGTTTTATACTTTGCGGATTGACGGGTGTGGCTATCAACCAAATGCTTTTTATTAAAGGGTTGACGATGACTTCCACTATTCATGCTTCTTTATTAATGCTGTGTACACCTTTGCTGATAACCATTTTTGCGTTCTGGGTTTTAAAAGAAAAAATCACCATTATTAAATCCTTGGGATTGGCAATGGGTATTGGCGGTGCGGTTCTACTTATACTGTCAAAAGAAAAAAATGGTACCGCTTCTCTTAACGGTGATATGCTGATTGTATTAAATGCCATGTCTTATACTATCTATTTTATCCTGGTAAAACCACTGATGCATGAGTATCAGCCACTGCATGTAGTTAGATGGGTATTTACTTTTGGACTTTTTATGATACTGCCTTTTGGCTGGATACAATTCAATGAAATCAGCTGGGCCAAATTTGAATGGACACATTTTGTTTCTCTTGCAATGATCGTATTCTGTGGAACATTTCTCGCATATATATTCAATGCATTCGGAATTAAACTTCTGGGGGCCGGCATTACCGGTTCATATATCTATACACAGCCTGTATTTGCTGCAATTATTGCTATTCTTTTTTTGAAAGAGCCCTTCTCCTGGGGGAAATTATTGGCAGGAATACTCATATTTGCCGGCGTTTTTCTGGTAAGCCGGAAAACACCGCCACTAATAGAAGAATAAATTTTTAATGAATTGACTTGGGATAGTCAAAAAACCAGAAGTCTTTTTTACAATCCATGAATTCCTTCCAGGTTTCACATTGAGCTTTTATTGCAAATACCCCGCATGTTGGCATATTGTCTATCCTGGTATCAGTAAGCATATTTATAAAATCAGTAATTCCGTTATTATGTGAGAACACTGCAATGCTATTAAATGTATCGTCAGTTTTTGTTATTACTTTAAAAAAAACGGAAGGTGTAGCCATATACAATTCTGGCTTAAAAATAATTTCTCCTTTTTTCCGGTTGAAAGCTTCCACAAAAAAGCCGGCTGTTTTTGCTGCTCTTTTTGCCGGGCTGGAGATAAACGCATCAATGGAGATTTTCTTCTCCAGCAATCTATTCGCCATTACAGGAGCATCTTTTTTTCCTCTTTCATTTAAAGGTCGGTCAAAATCATTAAGGCCGAGGTTGACCCAATCACTTTTTGCATGACGGATGAGAATAATAGTTTTCAAGCTTAGTCTTTGTTCTAAAATTACAAATAATACCAATTAGATTAAAAACGTATTGTCGCCCTGAGTTTATCGAAGGGTGATTAGTTGGCTTCGATAAACTAAGCCTGACAATACAACAGAATTATTTCAATGTCGAATTGGTATAATAAATCCCAAATAAATACAAAGCCTGATTATGAAATGGATGGGAATTGAATTTTAGAATTTAGTTTCAGTATCCCCTTACATTTTTTCCTTCCATGTAGTTGATAAATGCCATATTCACTACTTTATTGCCTCCTGGTGTGGGGTAATTACCAGTAAAATACCAATCGCCCAGATTATTCGGGCAAGACTTATGAAGGTCTCCGATACTTTGGAATATAACTTCAACAGGTATTTCTAATTCGGGTGGAGTAATGAGTTGTGCAATTTTCTTAGAAATTTCTTCCGTTGTAAATTTTTTATATAGTTGCTTTACTATATTCTCTGAATGCAGCTGATTGTTATTTTTTAAATCTTTGCACTTATCAAATAATTCATTGAGGTAGCTTGTCTGCTTATGCTCTTTCAACAATTCAACCGCCGCATTAAAGGCGATAAAATCTCCCATTTTGCTCATGTCTATGCCATAACAATCAGGATAACGAATTTGCGGGGAAGAAGAAACAACAATTATTTTTTTTGGCTTTAGTCTGCCCAGCATACGTATAATACTTTCTTTAAGGGTAGTGCCCCTTACAATAGAATCATCAATAACAACTAACGAATCCTGACCTGCTCTTACTGTGCCATAAGTGATATCATAAACGTGTTGCACCATTTCATTACGATTCACATCTTCCGTAATGAAGGTTCGCATCTTTACATCTTTGATGGTAATTTTCTCCACCCGGATACGGCGGGAGATCATTTCGTTCAGTTTCTCATCATCATAGTCTTTTCCCCAACTCAGAATCCGTTCCACTTTAATTTTATTCAGATAATCCTCCATCCCTTTCAGCATTCCATAAAATGCTGTTTCCGCAGTATTGGGTATAAAGGAAAAAATGGTGTTCTTTAAATCATGATCAATAGCATTCAGCACCTGTTCACTCAGATTGTAGCCGAGTGCTTTTCTTTCCTTATAAATTTTTTCATCACTTCCCCTTGAAAAATAAATTCTTTCAAAGCTGCAGGCTTTTCTTTCTTTGGGTTCCAGAATCTGTTCTATAAATATTTTACCTGTTTCATCTACTATCAATGCCTGCCCCGGCATTAGTTCCTGCACTTCATTTTCTCCAACATTAAAAGCCGTTCTTATTGCCGCTCTTTCAGAAGCCGCTACCACTACTTCTTCATTTATGTAGTAATAGGATGGCCTTATACCATGCGCATCCCTGAATACAAAACCCACACCATTGCCGGTCATTCCTCCTACATGAAAACCACCATCCAGTAACGGAAGTGTTTTGCTAAGTACTTTCTTTATATCCATTTTTTCTGGTGACGCTTCATCTTCCCTGCACAGAAAAGTATGCATCAGTTCAATCATTGCCGCCAAATCACTGAAACGGGTGGTAGGATTGGGTTCTTTACCCACCAGCTCATAAAGTTCATCAGAGTTTACAATATTAAAATTTCCGGCGAGTACAAGATTCCGGGCAGGTATTGTATCCCGGTTAATAAAGGGATGACAGTATTCTACTTTATTTTTTCCCTGGGTGCCATACCGAAGATGACCCAGCAATACTTCGCCAAGAAATCTTACATGTCCTTTCATCAAACCAGGATGGCTTTTAATGTCCGGGTGATATTGTGCCAGTTCTTCTATCTCACTCCCAATTTGATGAAAAATATCTGCAATGGCCTGATTGGCATTACTTCTGATCCGGTTCAGATATGGGTAGCCGGGTTCTACATTTAATTTTACGGCAGCCACCCCTGCTCCATCTTGCCCCCTGTTGTGCTGCTTTTCCATCAACAGGTACAGTTTATTAAGCCCCCACAGCACAGTACCGTATTGTTGCTGATAGTAGGAAAATGATTTCCTTAACCGGATAAATGCGAGGCCACATTCGTGTTTGATCGGATCACTCATGAAGGTTGCAAAAGTAAGCGATAATCACAACATAGTTTACGATGGGTGCATTTCAAATTTTTGCATGCAATGACCCATCCTTTTTGATACCCCTTTTGGGCAAAAAGTATTTTTCTCATAAGTTTTGCATCGGCTGTTTGATAACATTATTTACATGTTCCTGTGTAAATCGAAAAAGCATCAGCTGAAAGCATTCAGTTAATTCTTTATACAGAAACCACCGTCGTTCATACTCAATCAAAAAGCCGATACATATGTACCGGCTTTCCTATATTTTTTTAATTTCTATATTAATTTGTTTTCACATCTGTAACAAAGCGCTGAAGTTGCTGGCAGTCTGTTTGGTTTTCTTTATCAACCATAATATAATAGGTGGGAATTTTCGCTTTCATCCATTTCTCTAACACTGCACTTTTCTTTTCATCAACGGCATATTGAGAGATTTTGCTGTAATCATCTTTAAGGTTCATACGATGTGGCTCTGTACGGGATTTTAAGTGTACAATCCTCACCCCTTTCTTTCCCTGCTCATCTGTGTAAGCAACCGGTTGAGAATGATCACCAACTTTCATTTTTCCAATCATACTTACCATGTCTTTATCTAAAACATCGATATTAACATAGGTAGAACCATCTCTGCCAGTGATACAGGGACCCGTATATTTAGCTGCTTCATCGTCGCTGTATCTAGTAGCCGCAGCATTAAAACTTAAAGTACCGGCAATTACTTTTGAACGAACGGTATCCAGCTTTGCTTTTGCCTGATTAATTTCAATATCAGTTACCGGTGGAATTCGAAGTATATGTCTGACGATGGCATCATCCCCATTTCGCTGTACCATCTGAATAAGGTGGAATCCGAATTTTGATTTTACCGGTGATGATATTTCTCCCTCTTTTAATCTGAAGGCAGTAGACATAAAAATAGGATCCCATGATTTTTCATTCCGGTTTATCTGGTATTGACCTCCCCTGTCTTTACTTCCCGGATCCTCTGATACCTGTTTTGCCAGTTTATCAAACGTGGTGATTTTTGTTTCAATCTGTTTTTTGTAATTATTCATTTCTCCTATAATGTAAAGCTCAATATCTCTTGACGCTTTTGGAAAAATAATAATCTGGCAAACTTCCAGTTCGGTTTCAAAAAAAGGCAAACTGTCCTTAGGAATTTTTTCAAAGAATGCTTTTACTTCATTAGGTGTTATTCTTACATTATCCACTATTTTGCGTTGCATAGCGGCTGCCAGCTTTTGTTCTTTTACAGATTCCCTTGCATCATCTTTTATCTGGTAAATGGTTTTACCAGCTACTTCTTCCAGTGCTTCCTGGCTACCTAATTGATTTATATATTGCCGTATCCTGTTGTCAAGGTCAGCCTCTACTTCGTCGTCTGTAACAGGTAATGAATCTTTCTCCGCCTGCAACATCAATAATTTTGAAATAATGGCTTGTTCCATCAACAAACATTCTCCGTTCTCGGGCACTGTGCCACCCTGGCGGACAATATCAGCAATTGAATTTTTAATGTCGGATTGAAGAATAATCCTATCGCCTACAATTCCGGCAATTTTATCTGCCACCACTTTAGTGGGCTGAGACTGGGCAACTGCTGATATTGTAAAAAACAACATACATGCAGTTATCATGCTTTTTATATAACACATAAGTTCAAAAGTACTTTTCCCTTTATGACTAAAATCGGGCTGAAGGGTATTTAACAAAAATTTGATTGAAGGGTCAATTTTCAACGGCAGGGCTTCAAATGGAGTTCCCTGCATTATCTTTCACCTTATATTTTTACAATGTTCTTTTTACTTCCTCTACTTCATAAGCCTCTACAACGTCACCTGCCTTTATATCGCTGAAATTTTTAATAGTTAAACCGCATTCCATTCCAGACAACACTTCTTTGGCATCATCTTTAAACCGCTTAAGCGAAGCTAATTCTGCTGTATTGTCGCCGGTAGGATAAATTACAATACCATCCCGTATCAGGCGGACTTTTGAATCTCTCTTAATCTTTCCGTCTAATACAACACAACCTGCCACCGTAGCTTTATCAAATTTAAATACTTCTCTTATTTCCACATTGGCAACAATCTTTTCCTGCACTTTTGGTTCCAGCATTCCTTCCATAGCACTCTTTACTTCTTCAATGGCATTATAGATGATAGAGTACATCTTAATTTCTATGCCTGCATTCTCTGCTAATTTAGAGGCCTGGAGTGAAGGACGAACATTAAATGCAATAACTATTGCATCTGAAGCTTCTGCCAAAACTATATCGCTTTCGTTTATCTGACCAACACCTTTGTGGATTACACTTACCAATATTTCCTGTGTTGATAGTTTTTGTAAAGAATCGCTTAATGCTTCTACAGAACCATCCACGTCTCCTTTAATGATAACATTCAATTCTTTGAAACTTCCCAATGCCAGTCGGCGGCCAATTTCATCGAGGGTAATGTGCTTCTTCGTTCTGATGCCCTGTTCCCTTAATATCTGAGCCCGGCGATAAGCAATTTCTTTTGCTTCTGCCTCATCTTCATATACCTTGAATTTTTCTCCTGCCTGTGGTGCACCGTTTAAACCTAAGACAACGGCTGGTGCTGAAGGACCGGCTTTATCTTCTTTTTTATTTCTTTCGTTGAATAAAGCTTTTACACG
>JBARSW010000346.1:0-7692 GCA_049644925.1 Chitinophagaceae bacterium
AGTACTACATATTCAATGTGATTAGCCGCAGCAAAATCAATATAATATTTATAAGTAGGTGTGTTGATGCCTGCTTTAAAATCAACATGAGAAATATTCCAGTCGTTCCACCAATCCCATGCAACTTTACCTGGTTTAATCCAGGAAGAATTTTCAATTTTGTTGGGCTCCGATAAGCGTTGCACCATATCATTATTCAGCAACTGTTTGTCCTCATCACTTATAACTAAAATCCTCCATGGAAAGTTTCTCGTTCCATTGGTTCTTGCAATATAATCTGCCCTTTTAGTAACCATGTAATTGATCTTGCTATATCCGCCCAGTGCTTCTTCCAAAGGGAAAGGGGCAAATGTTGCTTTTATTCCAAATGATGCAGAACTATTTTGTTGAACAAACATTGCCGGATAATCCTGTACATCCGCTTCAAGAAGCACCGTTTTTATATTATTATCGAGTTGAATTAAAAGCGGCAGGTATCCCAAAGTATCTTTATTGAATTTTGACAGGGGTGTTTGTGTATAAAATTCTTCAAAGGAGCAGGTGTATCTTTCTCCGCCTCTCAAATCACTGGTGTGAGGTATGAAGGCAGTGTAATCTTTTTCAAAATTAAATGCAGCAGTTTCTGAATTTATTATCAGTTCTTCTTTCCGTTGTGTAAAAAAACGATAGGCTACCCCGTCGTTATATGCACGGAAAATCAATCCAAAGCCGCCCTTGCAAGTAAGGGTAAGTTCATTGCATTGATTAGCTACCCTGTCTTTTTTGTATGCTACCGGATTTATTGTTTCATCAATTAATCGTTGCTTTGAGGATAGAATCCGGGGATTAGCACCAAGTACTTCCCCTCCTGCCAGGTTTATAGAAATTACCGATGAAGAAATGATTGCCTGCCCGTTATGGTGCACAGCCCATTTTATATTTTCACCTGTTTGAACAGTTATCTGATTTTTATTATCAGGCGAAGTGAGCTGGTACGTTTTTATTTTTTGTGCCATCAAAGAACTTAACCCTGCTAAAAACAAGAAAAATAAAAGAATCTGCTTCATAAAGTTCTGTTAGATTAATTGTTCAATATATTTTCAATCATCAGTAATTCATCCTGCGTAAATAAAAGGTTCGATAAAGCATCTATACTGCTGTAAAGTTGTACTAATGAACTGGCACCCATCAGCACTGAAGTCACCCGTCTATCCTTCATCAACCAGGCTATAGCCATTTGTGCCAGTGACTGATTTCGCTGTACAGCTATATTATTCAATTGCTTTATTTTATTGACCATTTCATTTGTTAGATCTTTTGGCTGAATAGCTCCATTTGGTAATGCCCTGCCGATTCTTGAATCTGCCGGAATACCATTGATGTATTTATCTGTTAATCTACCCTGTGCCAATGGAGAAAAAACAATACATCCGATTTCTTCTTTATCAAATACATCGAGTAATGAACTACCATCAACAGTAGTGGGTTGCTCCACCCAGCGGTCAAGCATAGAATATCTTGGCTGATGTATTAAACAGGGAGTTCCTAACTCTTTCAAAATTGTAGTGGCCTTCCTGGTTTGTGTTGCATTATAATTAGAGATGCCTGCATACAAAGCTTTTCCGCTACGTACAATCTGGTCCAGTGCCCGCATGGTTTCTTCCACTGGAGTATCAGGGTCGGGGCGATGCGAATAAAAAATATCAAAGTATTCTAATCCTGTTCGTTTTAAACTCTGGTCAACACTGGCAATCATGTGTTTTTTTGAGCCCCATTCTCCATAAGGTCCGGTCCACATACCGTAACCTGCCTTGCTGGAAATAATAATTTCATCCCGGTAAACACCCAAATCTTCTTTCATTATTTTACCAAAATTCTTTTCTGCTTCACCGGGAGGTGGGCCATAGTTATTGGCTAAATCAAAATGCGTTATTCCCCTGTCAAATGCGCCGAGAATAATTTCTTTCATCGTGGAAAACTCATTGGCGTTCCCAAAATTTTGCCATAGACCCAATGAAATAGCCGGTAGTAAAATCCCACTTCGGCCTGCCCGGTTATATTTCATGGTTTCATACCTTTTTGAAGATGCGGTGTACATATTATTCTGGTTTTAATCGAAGCAATACTACATCATGCGGCTGAACTTCTGCCGAAAATATTTTCTTAGTTGAGACTGGTTTTGTTTTCTTCCAAACATCGGTTATTGCATATTTTACTTTTGTAAAATCAATTAAAGCTTTAGAAACAGTATCGTTAACAGGATGCTGCTGAAAATCATAACTGATGGAAACAGGCTTTTTTGATCGGTTCATAAAACAAATGGCCAGTTCATTATTTGCTAATGGTTTAATCCATGTATCCACACTGTCTTTTTGTTGTGCAAGGTAAGCCTGTACACCTCTTGCATCCTGATTTATTGCTATAACTTCTTTATCAGTAAGGATTGATATTGTTTCTTTTGTCATGTGCCGCAAATCGTTACCGGCAATTAAAGGAGAAGCCAGCATACACCACATAGTGAAGTGTGCCCTATCTTCACTTACACTCATACCATGTCCCACTTCCATCATATCAAAATCATTCCAGTGATCCGGACCTGAATATTGGCGGATGTTTTTTCGCATATCGATGATATGTGTAACACCCCAGCTTTTCCAGGTACCCCAGTCTTTTACACAATCAAAACAATTATAAATATCACCACTGATGCGCCATAACTGACCGATAGGCTCAGCCCATTCCCAGGGTTTATTATCACCCCACTCACACAAACTAAAAATGATGGGCCGCTTTGTTGCTTTCAATGCTTTGCTCATTGTGGTATATGCTTCTTTTGCATTGATTCCTTCAGTACTGCACCAGTCGTATTTCAGATAATCAATTTCCCAGACAGCATATTGTTTTGCATCCTGATATTCATAACCTCTTGTCCCCGGATAACCAGCGCAGGTTTTTGTGCCGGCACAATTATATAAACCAAATTTTAATCCTTTGGAATGAACATAATCGATCACTTTTTTTATTCCGTTAGGAAATTTTTTTGGGTCAGCAATAAGATTTCCTGTGATGCTATCTCTATTCATCGCCATCCAACCATCATCTAGTACAAGGTATGTGTAGCCCGCATCTTTCATTCCGCTACTCACCATATTGTCGGCAATCTCTATTACCAGTTTCTCGTTAATATTGGTAGCAAATGTATTCCAACTATTCCATCCCATAGGTGGTGTAAGGGCAAGACCTTGAAATTTTTGTGCATTTGCTACCAACGATATGGTCATTCCGATCAACAATAATATTTTCTTCATATCAATTTTTTTACCAGTTCATAATTTTCTTTATTACAGCAGTCAGTTCATCAGCAATTACTTTATGTTCCTTTTTAGAAGGATGTGAATCGCAACCTGCGGTGTATTGTTTTTCAAAAACATGTGTGAACAATTTTTGTTCTCCTTCTTTTTTCAGTCTTGATGCCACTTCATTAATGCTGCTTCTTAAAAAATTTCTAAGTTTCTCATCTGCCATTGGACTGCTCAAAAGTAAAAATTTTGTATTCGGGTAATGCTTCCGCAACTGGTGCATAAAGGAAACATAGTTATTGCAGAATGCTGCTGAATCCTGTATGCCATCGTTCTGGCCCAAACAAACAGTAACCACACCAGGCTGATAACTTTTAAAATCCCATGCAATAGTATCGCTGAACATATTTATATTATCAAACACCTGCGGCATTACAATCTTGTGGCCGCAGCAACTTTTCATCAATCCAATACCTGATACAGAAGAAAGATGAAATTGCGCCTTCATATTTCTTGCTGTAATAGCTCCATAGCTCAGCCATGCATTGTGTTGGTCGTACCAGTTTTTTGTATTGCAGGGTATTTCACTATCGTCATTACCCATCCCACAGGTTATTGAGTTGCCGACAAACTCAATCTTACGTTTTGGTTTGGCTGCAGGCTTCACTAACTGTCGGCAACGAATACCTGCCAGTTCAAGATATCCAATATTGGCTTCAGTGTTTTTACAAACAATAACTGAATGAATTCCTTTGCCGGAGAGGTAGGATGAAAGTGAAATGGTATCACATTTGGTTTTTGTTTGTAAACGGTACTCTTTACCATCCACAATCAGTTCAATATAATTATGACTGGTTCCCCAGAGCACTTCGTCATTCAAAACAATTTCACATTTATCCCCTTTAAACCGAAATGAAAAATAAACACCCGGCTGCCAGAAGCGGGGTAATTGCGGGTTTGAGAAATCAATTCTGCCGGTGTATTGGATGAAAGGGTGATCAGGTATATGGAATTTTATACTTTTTATCTGAGCCCGGCTGTTAAAAAAGAATACTAAGGATATAACTGCACTTACTATTGCCTTCATAATCTATTTTTTTATTGTTAAAAGTGGGATCTCATTTGAAAGTGCCGAAGCTGTTGAAACAAATTTATTATTCCAATAGAATTTAAAATCCTGAAATGTAGATTTTCGAATTTGCAACGTATCAGTATCAGTTTGGTTTAAGTAAATATAAACAGGTATATCAATCGGGAATATATTTATGTCTTCAGGTTTTGATACAAGTTGAAAAAAATATAAAATACCAGCATAATAATAATTTAAACTATCTAGCACAACTCTTCCAGTCTTATCAATCTGATTATTACTTAGTGTAAATATTTTTATTGAGTCCGGGTTATAACGATGCCCACTTTTTCCAATTAAGTTTAGACTACTTATTGAATCTTTTAAATAAAAGCCCAAACTCCTTGTTAATAAATAATCTACAGGTTCTGGAATTTTTTTTCTGCATTTTGCAAAACAAAACAGACAACAAATAGCAACAAAACTCATTATCGTTTTAAATTTTCTCAATATTTCTGTACAAGTTTAATAATTAAGTTACTTAGCAATAACATAGAGCTGACTTAATAATCTATATCCTTTAGCTAATTACTTATACAAAAAAGTTGCCTTTTTAGCACCAATCATCACTTCAAATTCACCCGGTTCAGTAACTGTTTTCAGTTCATCATTTACAAACGCAAGGTCATTTTTATCAATAGAGAAACTAACTGTTTTTATTTCACCCGGCAACAGGTTTATTTTTTCAAAAGCACGGAGGCGTTTCACATTGGGTGTGATACTGGCATACAAATCTCTGGTGTATAGTTCAACTGTATGTTTGCCGGCCCTGCTCCCGGTATTTTTTACTGTAATGGAAACAGTAAGTTTTGCATCACCACTGATGCTGTTACTGCTAAGTTTCAAATCCCTATACTCAAAACTGGTATAGCTCAGGCCATGACCAAATGCAAATAATGGGTCGTAACCGGCGCCAATATTATCATTGAAAACTTCTCTTACTTCTTCAGTTCCTTTACGATCGTACAAAACTATTTCTCCCATGCTTTTGTGATAAGTATAAGGCAACCGACCATCTGGATTGTAATCTCCAAACAAAACATCAGCAATAGCTTCAGCAGATTTTTTACCACTCCAGTATGCCATTAAAATTCCCTTAATCGAAGGTTCTATGTTTGTAATAAAACGGGGCCGGCCTTCTGTTAATACCAATATTACCGGCTTACCTGTAAGCGATGCGGCAATAACCAGGTCTTCCTGTTCTTTTGGCAAAGCAAGGTCACGGATATTGCCCGGACTTTCAGCATAAGCATTTTCTCCAATACATAAAATAATTGCATCCACATTTACTGCTGCTCTTGTTATCGCTGCTGCATCGTAATTCTTAAGGTCATCAAATCCCTTGCTGGTTGTTGTAATTACATTGGCTGCGCCAACTTTTTCTGTAATCGCCTGCAAAATTGTTTTACTGTCTGCCGGATACCACTGTTCATCTTTACCTTGCCAGGTATAACTCCAGCAACCATTCAACGCACTGAGGCTTTGAGCCGAGGGGCCGGCAATTAATATTTTTTTATTTTTCGCCAAAGGCAGCACATCGTCTTTATTCTTCAACAAGGTCATGGCTTCATGAGCTGCGTCAAGAGCATATTGCTGGTAAACAGGTTTTCCAAAATTGGCAAAAGCCTCTTTTTCCGGATAAGGATTATCAAATAAACCCAGTTTGTATTTCATTACCAGGATTCTTTTCACTGCATCATCAATACGTTTCATTGATACTTCGCCTTTTTTTACTGCTTCAATCAGCAGTTCATAAAAAGAATAATCGGAAGGTACCATACTCATATCAATACCAGCATTAACAGCCAACACTACTGCTTCTCTTGGAGTGGAAGCCACATTGTGCCTGTCGTGTAATCTTTTTATATCTTCCCAATCGGAAACAACAACACCCTGAAAACCCAGTTCCGTTTTCAAAACATCTGTCAGTAAATATTTACTGGCATGCACAGGAGTACCGTTTATCTCACTTGAATTCACCATTACGGTTGCGGCACCCAGTTTTACTGCTTCGCGGAATTGCGGCAGATAATATTCTCTTAATTCAATCTCCGGCAGGTAAATGGGTGTGCGGTCTTTACCACTCCGTGATGCGGAATAACCAAGATAGTGTTTAAGACATGATGCAACTGCTGTTGGATTCTGCAGCCCGTCTTCTTCATATCCTTTTATTGCGGCAGCTCCCATCGTTTTTACGAGATATACATCTTCACCATATGTTTCCGGCACACGGCTCCACAATGGCTGCCGGGCAATATCGAGTACCGGTGCAAAGTTCCACCGAACTCCGGATGCACGGAGTTCCATTGCTGTCACTTTTGCCCCTTGCTTGACTAATTCGGGATTTCGTGTAGCGGCCATTGCAATACTTTGCGGAAATAAAGTTGAGTTCAATGTATAAGTCTGGCCATGAATTCCATCCAAACCATATACCACTGGTATCTGCAACCGTGTCTTTTTAACTTCATCCTGTATTTGTGTAATTAAACTACGCCATTTTTCTGCAGTCAATGCCCGTTCATTTACATTAAGAATAGAGCCAACTTTATAATCAACAACTGCGTTTTTCAGTTTGGCAGGGTCCAGGTTACCATCTTCATCATTAACTACTTTAGCAGCAACCACACCAATGGTTACCTGTGTCATTTGCCCTACTTTTTCTTCGAGGGTCATCTTCTTTAACATGGCAGTTGCTTTGTCTTCTGCAGTTAAGGGAACCTTTTGTGCAACAGCACTTAATGAAAGTAATGAAGCACACATGAGCATTAATTTAAGTTTCATCGTTTTGTTTATTAATCAATAAGAATATACTGTACCGATCTGGCAGGCAATACACTTTTTAATTTATCTCTAAATGAAAAACACCAGGCATTAATATTTTCAAAATCCTCCGGACCACCTGCTGGCAAAGAAGGTTCTATTCCGTTAATAATCACTTTTTGTGAAAATTCACCATTATCAGTTCCACCCGTTAATGTATAACAATATGCATTCGTTTTTTTAAGTGGCCGTGTAAATTCAATAGAAGCTGTTTTTTCTACTTTAGTTTTATTAATAACCACTAGTCCCTTTTTACCATTACTAAATGATGAAGCATATACTTTAACAGAAGAGTCATCAGAGGATGCGTCAATCATTCTTTCGCCAAAATATTTTTTAAAATAATACAGGTAATAGAAAGCAGGCCTTGCACTCCATAATGGCATACCCGGTTCGTCACCGCGGTTGAAAAGGCCATGGTCATCACCATTACTATAACTGTTTGCCAGATCCCAACGGCAGGCC
>JBARSW010000347.1:0-1539 GCA_049644925.1 Chitinophagaceae bacterium
GCAACTGCTGCATTATTTAATACCGTTGCCGGAATAATCCATTGCGACAAATAAGAAATAACAAGGTCGCCTTTCCAGGAAAGTAAATCAGAAGGAAAAGGATCATTCCGGTTAGAAGAAACAATAACCGGCTTGCAAAAATGTGCCTGAATAAACCCTGCGGCTGTTTCTGAAAAATAGTCTCCTGACTTGCCAATAAATAAAACACTTAATCCTTTTTTTGCTGCTTCCATTATAATTAAAATGTAATTCTATTTTTACCTGTGTTTCAGAACGCAAACTTAGGATACTATATATTAACAACCGAATAGCTGCAATAAAAAAACATGTATATCGCTATACATGTTTTTACATAATAATTTCTTTATAGAGGACTTAAGCAGCCAACAGTATGTTCGCTGGTTTCTTAACGAGTATCCGTTGTGGATTTCCGATCACTGTTGTATTATCAGCTACATCTTTAATGACAACGGTACCGGCTCCTATCATTACATTATTACCGATGGTTACACCCTGTCTTATCACCGCATTGGCCCCAACAAAAGTACTCCTGCCCACTTTTACATTACCACACAACACTGCACCCGGTGCGATATGGGAAAAATCGCCGATTATACACTCATGGTCTATACTGCTTGACGTATTGCATATAACCCCACGGCCAATTTCTACCAGTGGATTTATAGTGGCATTGGCGGCAATCATTACCCCATCCCCGATTTTTACAGAAGAAGAAATAACGGCTGATGGATGAATGGCATTAATGGGATTAAATAAAAGACTGCTTAATTGTGTATGCACTTTTTCCCGAATACCATTATGCCCTATACAAGCAAAAAAATCATACTTCTTCAACTTATTCACCACTTCTGATTCTTTGCCAAGATACTCCAGGTGATAGGGATTCTTTTCCTTTTCAGAGGCATCACAATAGGCTGTTACCAGCCTGCCTGCATTTAAGAGGATATCAATTATTACGTAGGCATGTCCCGAATAGCCAATGATGGCTACAGGTTTTTTCAATGTGGCTTTCATTGATTTGGATTTTGGATGAGCTAAAATAAATACATATCAAAGCTTTCCAAAACATTGAAGTAACAATCAAATAAAATCGGGTACTAGTACTTTTGAGCGGATAGTAATTTTCCTACATCAGGCGGGAATACCTTTCTCGGCCAGTAAGGCAAGGTATTTTTGATGAATTAATGAGTGAAGGATTGGTTGATCATAATATTGCTCAATACGCTTTCTTAATTGTATGGTATATTGTTCCAGAAGACCGGGATTCGCCAGGGCAAATTCAAGGCGCTTATATAGTGAATCTTCGTTTTTAACTTCAAAGATCAATCCGGTCCTTTCATCCTCTACAATGTCAATATTTCCTTCAATCCGGGAGCATATAACCGGGCAATGCATGGCACCAGCCTGTAATAATACATTGGGGAAACCTTCCCGGTAAGATGGATGAACCAGGGCAAATGATAAGCTCATAAAATATTCAACTTCATCGCTCCACCCGGCCAATATTATTCCCGGATG
>JBARSW010000348.1:0-4206 GCA_049644925.1 Chitinophagaceae bacterium
AGTAAAATACCGGCAAGAGAATTATGGAACCAGATTGCTTATGCAGCCTGGCGTTGTGCTGATCCCGGAACTCAGTACAATACTACCATCAATGAATGGCATACTTGTCCAGAAGGTGGTGAGATAAGAGCTTCCAATCCATGTTCTGAGTATATGTTCCTGGATAACACAGCTTGTAATCTTGCATCTGCCAACCTGATGAAATTCTTTGATACAGAAAAAAATCATTTTGATGTTGAAGGATATGAATATAACTGTCGCCTTTGGACTGTGGTTCTAGAGATATCTGTATTAATGGCACAATTCCCTTCCAAAGAAGTGGCGCAACTAAGCTATGAATACAGGACATTGGGATTGGGATATGCCAACCTGGGAACAATGCTGATGGTTAGTGGTATTCCTTATGACAGTGAAGAAGCAAGAGGAATTGCCGGAGCTATTTCTGCTATCATGACCGGTATTTCATATAAAACTTCGGCTGAGCTGGCCGAAGTGCTGGGTACTTTTCCAAGGTTTGAGGAGAATAAAACGCATATGATGCGGGTAATGCGTAACCATCGCCTGGCTGCGTATGATGCTGACGAGTATGAAACACTGAGCCTTAAACCAATGGGTATTAAAGCACAGTTCTGCCCCGATTATTTATTAAAAGCTGCTTGTAAAGCCTGGGATGATGCAGTTGAACTCGGTGAAAAGCATGGCTACAGAAATGCACAGGCAACTGTAATAGCACCGACAGGAACCATCGGCCTGGTAATGGATTGCGACACAACCGGAGTGGAACCGGATTTCGCTTTAGTTAAGTTTAAAAAATTGTCCGGAGGTGGTTATTTCAAAATCATTAACCAATCAGTTCCGGCTGCACTTAAAAATTTAAATTATTCTGAAAAAGAATCTGAAGCGATTATTAAATATGCAACCGGTTCAGCATCTTTTGCCGGAGCACCTTTCATTAATCATCAGACGTTAAGTGAAAAAGGATTTATTGCAGATGAGATCAAACGTCTGGATGCCGCTTCGGTAACAGCTTTTGAAATTGGATTTGTTTTCAATAAATATACCTTGGGTGAAGAATGCCTGCAACGTTTGGGTTTCACAGCGGATCAGTATAATGATTTGGAATGGAGCCTGCTGGAAGCACTGGGCTTTACGGATGAACAGATACAAACTGCCAGTGATTATGTATGTGGTACAATGATGCTGGAAGGTGCCCCTGGATTAAAGGAAGAACACCTGCCCGTTTTTGACTGTGCCAATAAATGCGGACAAAAAGGGCAGCGTTATATACATGCACATGGCCATATTCGTATGATGGGTGCCACACAACCATTTATAAGTGGAGCTATTTCTAAAACCATCAACTTGCCACACGAAGCAAAAGTGGAGGAGATTGCTGATTCTTATTTATTGAGCTGGAAGTTGGGATTGAAAGCAAATGCACTTTACCGTGATGGTTCTAAATTATCACAGCCACTCAGTAATAAAAGCGACAAGAAAAAGAAATCAGAGGAAACGAGTCAGGAGTCTGTAGTCGAGAGTCAGGAGTCAGTATCAGTTGAGTCAAACATTGTTGATTTAGGTAAGTTGACAGTAGAGGAGTTATTAGAAGAAGTTCAAAAAAGAGTACAATCTTCTCCCGATACAAAACTGAAGAGAAAACTGGCAAGTATTGTAGAACGCAGGGCTTTACCGGCCAAACGCCGTGGCTTTACTCAGAAAGCGAAAATTAACGGACAAGCTATATTCCTGCGTACAGGTGAATATGGTGACGGAACTTTAGGAGAGATATTTATTGATATGGCGAAAGAAGGTGCTACCATGCGTAGCATGATGAACTGTTTTGCTATTTCCATTTCTATTGGTCTTCAATATGGCGTTCCGCTAGAAGAGTTTGTTGATAAGTTCGCCTTCACCCGGTTCGATCCTTCCGGTTTTGTTGAGCATCCGAATATTAAAACAACCACTTCAATTGTTGACTTTATTTTCAGGGTTCTCGGGTATGAATATTTAGGCCGTACAGACCTTGTACATGTTTTAGATAAGCCTGAAGTGATGAACTCGGGAGCAGATGATTGGGATGATGTTCCTTCTAACCCACTGGAGTATGCGAAAGAACCAGAGTTGTCAAGTGTCCGGGTTACACCTTCTTCAGGAAATGTTACACCACAGCCTGCAAAAAGTCACCGTGCTGCACAGTCTGTAAAAACAGATTCGGCTACAGATGCAATGAATGCTGCCTATAAGGGAATGCAAAGTGATGCTCCTGCCTGTAATGTCTGCGGCAATATCATGATGCGTAGTGGAGCTTGCTATAAATGCAATAACTGCGGCAACCAGGGAGGATGTGGCTAATAACAACGATAGGTAAGAAAAACCATATAAGAAAGTACCCATTAATTTAAACCCGGCCTGATAGCCGGGATTTTTTTTAAACTTGTTGTAACGCATTGTTACTATCAGGATTTACCCAATTTTTTATAGTGTTTTTCAGTAGTATAAATCTTGCTTTAATTATGCAGTTATAGTTATTTTCATTCTTCAATTCAATACTATGAAATCAAGAATGCTGATTATTTTATTACTGGCAGGCATTGCCATACAATCCTGTAGCAGGGCACTAAGCCCTTACGAAGCAGCTAACCATCCAAAGGGAAAACATTGCAGGGATATTAAATAAAAATTCTGTTACCATAGCTATAGCTATCCCTGAAATCTTTTGGGGTGCAACTTTTTTTCTTTTTGAAAAGGCGATTAAAATTAGAAATATTATTGAATCCGCAATTATAAGCAACTTCTGAAACTGATTGGGTAGTATCAATTAATAACCTTGATGCATGTCCCAGGCGGAGTTCTAATAAACTGTCCATAAAGGTAATGCCTGTTCTTGCTTTAAAAAATCGGCTAAAAGAAACATCTGTCATGTTAACCAGTTTTGAAACTTCGGTCAGCGTAATATTTTTTTGAAAATTCTGGTTCATATACTCAAAAGCCCGTTCAATTCTGCGGCTGTTGTATGATATTTCTGCATTATTGAAAGTAGTATCAGACAGGGTATGCATGTTTCGTGACACAGAAAGATCGTGTAAGATCGAAAGCAATTCAAGTACTGAATCAAAGCCTTGTTTTTGTACCAGAATGGAAAGCCTTGGAGTTATTTGTTCTATAGTTTGCCGGGAAAACAAAATACCTTTTGCAGAACGCTCCAGCATGCTGCGTATAAAATTCATCTGGTTTCTACGTAAAAATTTTTCATCAAAAAGGTCCTTGTGAAACTGAATGGTGATCTCTTTTATTTCTTTGCTTTTGCACTTATAGGTTTGCCAAACATGCGGCAGGTTTGATCCGATTAAAACCAATTCAAGATCATCTATTTCTGCAATATGGTCTCCAATCATTCTTCTGGCACCTTTTGCATTCATGATAAAATTAAGTTCCAGTTCTTCATGATAGTGCAATGGAAAATCAAATTCAGATTTTACACGACTAAATAGAGTGAAGCAGTCACTGCTGGTTAAGGGAGTAATCTCCCTCATTATAGAATTTTGCATACAATCGATTAGGATATAAAGTTATGTAAAGTAAGATAAAAAAGTATCGGTTAATAAAATAATATGGAAGTCAGATTAATTTCAGATTTCATAATAGAGAATGAGAATATGGCATGTAATGATAGAAATCAGGGGGAAATAATACTAATAAATGTTAAAATAGTATTAGTTTGAGGTTGTAATAAAAAACTAATTTTGGTAAAATTAATTTGCTATATGAGAAATTCTAAATTCCTTAGGGCAATCACAATGGTTATTGTGTTTGTTCTTTCGTCCCTTACCATTTTAGCACAGAACAGAACTATTACCGGAGTTGTTTCTGATAAAGACGGTAATCCACTGGCAAACGCAACGATAAGCGTTAAAGGAGGTAGAGCAGCCGCTGTGTCTGATGTTAACGGGGCTTTTAAAATTATTGTACCATCCTCTTCTTCTATTTTGGTTGTTTCTTATGTTGGAGCAAAAAAAGTAGAGGCGCCGACAGAAGGTAAATCCACAGTAATTGTTTCTGTTGAAATCACCGATACCAAGTTATCAGAAGTTGTGGTAATTGGTTATGGTTCTACAAAACGATCTGATGTATCTTCTGCCATTTCATCTGTAAAAACAAAAGACCTTAAAGACATGCCGGTAACTGGTATTGACCAGGCCATCCAGG
>JBARSW010000349.1:0-2016 GCA_049644925.1 Chitinophagaceae bacterium
ATACTGGACTATCTTATTGCAAAGCAATATAAACTACACCTGATTACAAACGGGTTTGAAGAAACACAACATAGCAAACTGAAGTACTCCGGGCTGGATAAATACTTTATTGAAGTGATAACTTCCGAAGGTAGTAACAGCCTGAAGCCACACAAAGAAATCTTCGATTATGCTTTTCAAAAAACCGGGGCTTTACCAGCGGAAAGCATCATGATTGGAGATACCATTGATGTGGACATCCTAGGAGCCATAAATGCAGGCATTGACCAGGTGCATGTAAACCATCTGACAAAAGAAGTAGTTCTTGTAAATGACACTCAACTGCCCACCTTTACCATTTATTCGCTGAAGGAACTGGAAAGAATTTTTTAGATGCTTTTACAGGGCTTTACCAGGTAGCAATTACCGTAACGCCACCTATAGGCTTATCGCCGATTTTTACATTTATTTTTGCATCCAATGGTAAAAGCAGGTCAACTCTTGAGCCTAATTTGATAAAGCCCATTTCATCCGTTTGTTTCACCTGCATACCGGGCTTCAGGTAATTACATATTCGCTTAGCAACTGCGCCGGCAATTTGTTTTACTAAAATTTCTTTCCCGTTTTTTTGATAAACCACCGAATGCCTTTCATTTTCAGTAGATGATTTGGGATGCCAGGCAACCAGGTATTTCCCTTTATGATATTGGCTATAGATTACTTCGCCGCTAACCGGGTTGCGGTTTACATGCACATTCAGCGGACTCATAAAAATGGAAACCTGTATACGCCGGTCAGAGAAATATTCATCTGCCTGAACCTCTTCTATCACCACCACTTTGCCATCTGCCGGAGCAATGATAGCATTTTCCTGAATGGTTAATTGCCTTTTGGGAATACGGAAAAAAGAAATAAGAAAAAGCAGCAGCCCCAACGTCAGCAAAAAAATCAACAGGCTGATGATTGGCATGGAAGAACTGAGAAAGTAAAAAGAAACCAGGTTGATAAGACCAAATAAAATAGTGCTTATTGCGATGGTGGTATAGCCTTCTTTATGGATTGTCATGCTTGAAATTTCAAAAACGAAAATATGTAATTGCAGGCGAATATCAGAATCGGTAAGAAATCCTGAAACCAAGATTAAGTTGCGTTCCGGTTACTTTTCCTATATATCTAAAGGAAGAAATTGGTTTTATATTGAAAAATCCAACATTCCTGATTTTTTGAAGATTCTCCACTGAATAATACATCGTATTTACAAACCTTGCTCCATAACCAATATACAACTCTGAATAAAAATTTTTGAATATTCGTATTGTTCCTCCAAGCTGTAAAACCATTGTTTTAACCGAGCTGTTAATACTTGCCCGGCTATAGGAATACACACTATCATCCTGAAAAGTGTCATAATAACGGTAGGTTTTGCCTACATCAAATTTTCTGTTGGCAGTGGTAAATTGCAAACCCAAATAAGGATTGAATCCTTTTTTATCATTAGAAAAAAAATAATACCTGGCTTCTGCTTTGTATTTAAAGTACCGCTTGTTTAAAGCAGTAGAATCAAGATCACTGTTTCTCATAGTCTGCAGACCAATTTCATTAAGCAATGAAATTCGTGGAGTAAAAAAGAACTCTATTCCGGGTTGCAGGCTCAACGGATTTCCAGGGAGTGGTACTGTTCCAGGTGAAAAACTAATAGCCAAACGCTTAAATGATGTTTTATGGGGGGACTGTGCATTGATTGCTATAACGTGAAGAAAGAAACAGGATAGGATTAATAAACTTCTCATAAATAAGACTCTTGTTCTAAATGAAAATATTTATTTCATAAAAATCTGTACATATAACCATACAAACGGAGTTGCCAGCAATAATGAATCAAACCTGTCTAAAAAACCACCATGGCCGGGCATAAGAGAGCCACTGTCTTTAACACCTGCCATTCGTTTTAGTTTGGATTCGAGTAAGTCGCCTGCTGTGCCGGCAATGGTAGCAATCAACGCTAATACTATCCAAAAAACTAATGATTGGCCAAAG
>JBARSW010000350.1:0-4985 GCA_049644925.1 Chitinophagaceae bacterium
TTACAACCTGGGGTTTTTCTGTTTCTAAAAATATTTTTATTTTCTGCCACAATAATGATTCATCCTGTTCATTTAAATCTTCATTCACTTCCGAATCAAGCCGCATCATTTGCTGATTCCGGCTAATTATACGAATCTTATTGGTGGTAATTCTATTATTACTGGCAACTATATTACACGTATCAATATTATTTGATTCCAGCAACTTTTTAAGAATTACTGAATCATCATCATTCCCTGTTACTGATAAAAGAGAAACAGTTGCTCCCAGCGACCTGCAATTCAAAGCCACATTACCAGCACCACCAATTCTAAACTCTTTTTCTTTCAATGTAACAACAGGCACAGGTGCTTCCGGAGAAATCCGTTCTACTTTACCCCACATATAGGTATCCAGCATAACATCTCCAATCACTCCAACTTTTAATGAGGAAAAGGATTGAAACAATTTTTGAAAATCTTCCATACCCCAAAATACGGGAATATTCTTCGTGCCGGGAAATTGAATAAATAGAAACGTCCTTCTTTTTCGGAAAGAAGGACGTTTTCAAAATAATAAGTATCTACTTTTTCTTCACGGGAGGGAAAGCACTATTTAGGCCCTTAATTACATCTGCAGTGATATTATAGGTTGTGTCCCGATAGTAAAAAAGACCGGGTTCATAAGACATTATATACGTATAGCTTTTGTTCTTGTTATAATCTTTTACAAAATCTTCAATCTTGGTCTTTACCTCATTCTCTCTTCTTGTTTTAAAATCAAAATAGTCCTGCTCCAATTGTTGTTTTCTGACCTTCATGTCATCATCCAGCTTTTTTAATTCCTGCCCGGCAGATTCTGATTGTTCCTGTGTAAGCGTACCAGCCTGAGCCTGGTTTTGATAGTAGCCATATTTTTGCTGAAGGTTCTTAGCCAATCTTTCCATTTCCTGTGCAATGGCATCTTCCTTTTTACCAAGTTCAGTTTTCAATTCTTTTACCAGCGAAAAATTATTGGCTACAGAATCCATTTCAAAATAGGCTATCCTGAAATCTTTATTAACATTCAAAGAGTCATTTCCGGATTTTTTAGATACTGAACCTTTGCTTTTCCCCTCACTAAAATGTGTTATCAGCAGGTATCCGGCTACAAGGGTCAAAACTACATTCCAGATGATTAAACCATTTTTCATTCCATTCACTTTTTTACAAATTAACTACGAATAGGTGGCAAAACTATTTATTTGATTTACTTTATGAAAGCCTTAACAGCAAAATGCCTTTAAAAAAAGGAGTAAGAAAAACTTACTCCTTGTTGTTTATAATATCATTAATCAGCAATTATTCTTCTTCATCAAAAGTCATAGCCTCACGGGTAGTTTGCAATAATTCATACTCCTCTTTACTTCCTACAATCATATTATCGAATTCCCTGAGACCTGTACCGGCAGGTATCGGATGCCCGGTGATTACATTCTCTTTCAATCCGAGCATTTCATCTGTTTTACCATTGATGGCTGCTGATGAAAGAACTTTTGTAGTCTCCTGGAATGAAGCGGCAGAAATCCAGCTTGGCACACCGAGAGATGCTTTGGTAATACCCAATAAAGTTGGAGAAGAAGTAGCTGGTTTTGCATCACGAAATTCTACCAGTTTTTTGTCGCTGCGGCGAAGTATTGAATTCTCTTCTCTAAGTTCACGCAAACTTACAATCTGTCCGGCACGCAGTTTCGCACTATCACCAATTTCAGTAACAACTTTTTTATCGTAGATGTAATCATTCTCTTCTACAAACTCAAATTTATCTACCAGGTCATCTTCCAGGAATCTTGTATCACCCGGATCAACAATATTGATTTTACGCATCATCTGACGAACAATAACCTCAATATGTTTATCATTGATTCTTACTCCTTGTAAACGATAAACCTCTTGAATTTCATTTACAACATATTCCTGAACAGCAAAAGTACCTTTGATTGAAAGAATATCGAATGGCGCAATTTGTCCATCACTTAAAGATGCACCTGCTTTTACGAAGTCGCCATCCTGAGCAAGAATTTGCCTGGTAAGTGGAACAAGGTATTTCTTTTGTACACCATCTTTTGCTTCAATGATAATCTCCCGGTTACCACGTTTAATGGCACCCATCATTACCACTCCATCAATTTCTGAAACGACAGCAGGATTACTTGGGTTTCTTGCCTCAAACAATTCTGTAACACGGGGAAGACCTCCGGTGATATCTCTTAATTTTCCGAGTACCCGGGGAATTTTCACAATTACCTGACCCGCTTTCACATCATCGCCTTCTTCCATAATGATATGGCTTCCGGTTGGAAGGTTATATGATTTCTTCTCTTTTCCTTCTACTAATATGGAAGGTATCTTAGTTTTATCTCTGGTTTCAATAACCACTTTCTCACGGTGGCCTGTTTGTTCGTCAGCCTCTTCACGATAAGTGACCCCATCAATTACATTTTCAAACTTTACTGTACCATTAATTTCTGCCATGATAACATTGTTGAATGGATCCCAGGTACAGAGTATATCACCTTTGTTAATTTTCTGTCCATCTTTCACATTCAAGGTCGCACCATATGGAATGTTATTGGTAATCAGCAAGCGATCATTTTTTGTATCAATGGTTCTTACTTCACCCGTACGTCCAATAACAACCTGTGTTTTTTCACCACTATTATTCTCAATTATAACGGTACGTAATCCATCAAACTGAATGGTACCATCAAACTTGGCAGCAAGAGTTGATTCTACAGATGCAGAACCAGCCACACCACCAACGTGGAAAGTACGAAGTGTTAACTGTGTACCAGGCTCACCAATTGATTGTGCAGCGATGATACCAACAGCATCTCCTTTTTGTGCAATATTGCCAGAGGCAAGGTTTTTACCATAACATTTCACACATACCCCTCTTTTGCTTTCGCAAGTAAGTACTGAACGGATTTCAACTGTTTCAATACCTGCATCTTCAATTTTCTTGGCAATATCTATGGTGATTTCATCACCCGCAGCAACAATTAACTGGTCATTGATAGGATCGTACACATCATGTAATGATGTACGACCTGCTAACCTGTCGCTTAGTGGTTCTATGATATCTTCATTATCTTTTAACGCAGATGTTGCAATACCACGAAGTGTTCCGCAGTCTTCTTCTGTAATCACCACATCCTGTGATACGTCAACCAGACGACGTGTAAGGTAACCGGCATCGGCTGTTTTAAGAGCCGTATCTGCAAGACCTTTTCTGGCACCGTGGGTAGAGATAAAGTAATCCAATACATTCAATCCTCCTTTAAAGTTGGAAAGAATCGGGTTCTCAATGATTTCACTTCCGGTAGAACCAGATTTTCTTGGCTTCGCCATCAATCCCCTTATTCCTGCCAGCTGTTTAATCTGTTGTTTTGAACCCCTTGCACCAGAATCAAGCATCATATAAACAGAATTAAATCCTTGTTTATCGTTAGCCAGTTCTTTGATTAATGTTTCTGTAATTCTGGTATCCACACGGCTCCAGATATCTACAATCTGATTATATCTTTCATTGTTAGTAATTAAACCCATATTGTAACTTTCCCACACTTCATCAACTTCACCTTTTGCATTATCCAGTAATTCCTGTTTAGAATCAGGAATAATAAGGTCATTAATACTAAAAGAAAGCCCACCCTGGAAAGCTGTACGGAAACCTAATTGCTTGATATCATCCAGGAACTTTGCAGTTTTAGGTACATTGGTGATCTTGATAATATCTCCAATGATCTCACGAAGATTCTTTTTAGTAAGAAGCGCATTTACAAATCCAACTTCAGCTGGTACATGCTGGTTAAATAAAACACGGCCAACTGTAGTCTCTATCATTTTATGCTCAAGCAAACCATCTGTGTTACGGATGTTAGTTTTTACCTTGATCCAGGCATGCATATCAATAACTTTTTCATTGTATGCAATAATGACTTCTTCGGTAGAATAAAATGCTTTGCCCTCTCCCCTTACCACTTCGGTTTCAGTTGTCCTCTTTCCTTTTGTTATATAATACAATCCAAGAACCATGTCCTGTGAAGGAAGGGTTATTGGTGTGCCATTTTGCGGATTCAAAATGTTATGAGAGGCCAGCATCAATAACTGTGCTTCTAAAATAGACTGGTGGCTCAACGGTACATGCACCGCCATTTGGTCACCATCAAAGTCAGCGTTGAAGGCTGTTGTTACCAATGGGTGTAACTGAATGGCTTTTCCCTCAATCAATTTTGGCTGAAATGCCTGAATTGATAAACGGTGAAGTGTTGGGGCACGGTTAAGCATAACCGGGTGTCCCTTCAAAATATTTTCAAGAATATCCCAAACAACAGCTTCCTTCTTATCTACCAATTTCCTGGCAGACTTTACTGTTTTTACAATACCCCTTTCAATTAATTTACGAATAATAAATGGCTTGAATAATTCAGCAGCCATATCTTTTGGTAACCCACACTCATGCAGTTTCAGTTCAGGCCCTACCACGATAACAGAACGACCAGAATAGTCAACCCTCTTACCAAGCAAGTTCTGACGGAAACGACCTTGTTTGCCTTTCAGTACATCACTCAATGATTTCAATGCACGGCCACCTTCTGCTTTTACAGCATTTGATTTACGGCTGTTATCAAACAATGAGTCAACGGCTTCCTGCAACATCCTTTTTTCGTTCCGAAGGATTACTTCAGGAGCTTTAATTTCTAATAATCTCTTCAAACGATTATTACGAATAATAACACGACGATACAGATCATTCAAATCTGATGATGCAAACCTTCCACCATCCAAAGGAACTAAAGGACGCAGTTCAGGTGGTATTACCGGAATGTATTGCATAACCATCCATTCCGGACGATTTGAAATTCTTGTATTAGCATCACGAAAAGCTTCAACAACACTCAATCTTTTTAACGCATCTGCTTTACGTTGCTGTGAAGTTTCTGTGGCTGCAGTATTTCTCAGAT
>JBARSW010000351.1:0-7083 GCA_049644925.1 Chitinophagaceae bacterium
TTTTTTCCCTGATTGAAATTCGTAGCCCCAGGATCCATTAATGCTTTTAAGGTTATATAACTCTCTTCTTTCTGTTAGTGCCGCATTAAAAGAAAGAGATGTTCTGAAACTATTCCTGATTTTTTCAGGAATCCATTTACTGTTTGGAATGGGCCTCGGAAAGTATATAACATGCCCGATACTAATTTGTCTTGTCTGAATAAACTTGATATTGGTGGCTTTATCACGGCCGGTTTCTACCCCAAAACGAATGGAAGTACTGGCAATATTTGCTCTTTTCCAGAGGTTCCTGTTTTGCAAAGTTGCATTTATTCCAATTCCTAACAGGTTGCCGGAAAAAACAGAGTTATTCAGGCTTCCTTCAATATTAGTAGTAAAAGCAAAATGTTTGGCGGGTGTAAGCCTGATTAAAAAGTCGGCAGTATCCTGGCCTCGTCTTGGAAGCTGGTCAATATTTACTAACCTCCATGATCCCATTGAATTGAACCTGTTTATTGTATTAAAATAGTTTTGCTGATTATAGAGTTCACCATGTTTCAGAAAAATATTCTGAGGAATAATTTTTGGCAAAAAGAGATCACGGTACGAAACTATTTTAACACCGGAACTCCATGTCTCTAAACGATTCTGAGAGTATAAAACAGTATCCTGTGAGAAGTCAGGCATAACAGTGATATTTCCTACAAAATATTTTGTCAGTTTGCTACTGTCAAATCCTGGTCTTAACCGTAACTCAAGGTTAGCAACAGGGTTCTCCCTTCTTTCTTTTAGTTTTTGTAGTATTTCCAGTTGTTCAAATGGATCAAGTGTTGGTTTTAGTAATGAGATATCCAGTGTATCCCAAAGTCCGATCAGGGCTTCTCTCCCAAATCGGAGATATCCTTTATCCCGGTAGAGTTCAACAAGCCTGTCCAATTCGGCAGAAATATTGGCTTTAGCAAAAGGCATTCCTTTTTTAATAAAGGCATCCTTTTCATTATCTATGGCAATTTTTTGTAACTCAGGTTGTTTTAAATTATAACTGAAGGAATCAATATGCACTACTTTTCCTGGTGTAACATTAAAAGTGATTTTGGTACGATATTGATCTCCTTTGGCCGTATCTACCTTTGCACTGTAGGTAATACTATCCCTAAAGTATCCTAATGAACTGAGAAGAGCTCTCATATAAACAACCGATTTATCAGCATTGGCGCTGTCATAAACAGGTGGTTTCTTCATTATATTGAGAACAACTTTTGAAATTGTTCTTGATCTCATGCTGTCATCTAGCTGTCCTTTGAGCCGGGAAGTCAATGTTTCACGTTCCTGGTTTGAAAAATTGCCATTAATATTGATATTTGTCTGGTAAACAAAAGGTATTCGGGAAGGATAATTTTTTACAACAGTTACACAGGATGTCGTTAATAGTACAATTAAGCTGATAATTAGAAAATTTCTTGGAAAAAATAATAAGACTGATTGGCTTGATGACATAAATACTAACTTACGGGTATGCTTTCAAAATCGAAGCTCAAATATATCCAAACTTTAGGCCAGAAAAAATTCAGGCAGCAGGAACAACTTTTCATAGCGGAAGGACCAAAACTGGTGAAAGAACTTTTAGACGAGAGAAATGCTTCTGTTAAGGAGGTTTTCGCCTTACGAGAATGGATAGAAGAAAATAACCATTCTATTGGAAAAACTTATTGCGAAGAGATATCAGAAATAGAATTGGGAAGAATTTCACAGTTAAGTACACCCAACAAGGTTTTATCGGTTTTGACTCAATTTGAAACAGATGAATTAATTACCACAAAAGGAAAAATTACACTTGTTTTGGATAACATACAGGATCCCGGTAACCTGGGTACTATCATCCGGATAGCAGACTGGTTTGGATTGGAGCAGTTAATCTGTAGTGAAGACTCTGTTGATTTGTATAATTCAAAAGTGGTACAAGCTACGATGGGCAGTATTGCCCGTATTAAGGTCTCTTACAAAGACCTGGAAGACTGGTTGCCGGAGCAACATGATATTCCGGTTTATGCAACAGCTTTAGCAGGAAAAGAGATAACAACAATTAAAAAACTGAATGAAGGAATTCTGATAATAGGAAATGAATCCAAAGGAATCAGTCCTTCAATTATGAAATTAGCAACGGAAAAAATTACTATCTCCCGAAAAGGAAAGGCCGAATCATTAAATGCTGCGGTGGCCACAGGAATCATATTATCACATATCTGTTAATGGCAGGATTAACTAAACCTTATAGCCGTAACCGGTTGAATTCTTTTTACAATTAAGGTGGGAATCATTAATACCAGAAAACAAACAAGCAGGGTGGCTCCGCAAATAGCACCTACCTGCCACCATACAATTTTAACGGCTGCAGTATCCATATAATATGCATCTTCCGGCAATTTGATAAATCCGGTAGCCTGTTGCAACCAAAGTATTCCAAGACCAACAGCTGCACCCAGTATTATTCCTGTTATGGCAATTATAGCTGAATGACGGAGAAATATTTTTTGTACGGTCCAATCGGTAGCACCAAGAGATTTTAAAATCCCAATCATCCTGATCCGTTCCAGCACAAGAATAATAAGGCAGGTAATCAGGTTGATAATTGCAACTATCACCATAAATCCAATTAGTACATTTCTCGTAACATCCTGCATATTCAGCCAGTCAAAAATATTCGGAGAAATATTCTTAACACTGATGGTGTTCCAGGTTTCAGGGAAATCATCAATGTTATATAATTCTTCAGCAGTTTCGTCAATTTTTTTATAATCTTTCAGAAATATTTCATAGCCTCCAATCTGGTCTCCGTCCCAGTTATTGAGTCGTTGAATCAGCCTGATATCGCCAATGGCGAAAAGTTTATCGTACTCCTCAATTCCTGTTTTAAAAATACCGGTGATTACAATTTTTCTTGGTCTTGGCTCCTGGCCGGGCATCATAAAATAGATGATGATACTATCATTCACTTTTAACCCCATACGGTTAGCAGTATAGGTAGAGATCATTATTTCCTTACTATAAACACTGTCGTTTAGTTTTACCGGTCTGCCTTCCTTGATAAAACGGCGCAAATGATCAAATCCATAGGTACTGTCAAAGCCTTTCACCAGTACACCTTCCATTTCGTCTTTTGTTTTCAGAATGGCATATTTAGTGGCAAAGGAATGAATGCTTTCAACCGCAGAATTTTTTTTGATTTGTTGTACAAGGCTGTCATCTTTTGTAATGGATGTTTCTTCTGAAATGATCGCCTTATCCGGTTGTTTTTCCTGCACACGGATATGTCCCCAAAAACTGAAAACTTTTTGTGCTACCGTTTCCTGGAAACCATTGGCAAACGATAAAGTTATAATCATGACGGCCACACTGATAACAGTAGCAACCGTACTCAGCCGGATAATAAACCTGGAAAAGGATTTTTTTTCACCCGGTATCCTGGAAGATGTGAAAGCAATCCTGTTTGCTATGAAGCCTGCAACCTTCAAATTGTTTTTTTTGTCTTTTATCAAAAATAAGGCGCTTAAAAAGAAATCTCTGTTTTTTTCAGGATTTTAAGCAATATTGTGAACTAATTATCAGTTGTATTTCACACATGAAAAGACTTCTTCTATTTTACTTTCTGTTTAATGCTGTATCATCCGGAGCACAAATCCCGGATCATATTTACAAACCCAATATTCATTCTGTAAAATTATACCGGCTGGCTGATATGTATAGTTACCCTGTCATCAAGCTTGGAAGCGGAGACCAGGTTGAGCTTCATTTTGATGATATGGATAATGATGTAAAATATTATTACTACAGTTATCAGCTTTGTAATGCAGACTGGACACCGGCCAATGTACAGACATATGATTTTATCAGGGGATTTCAGAGTAATCGGATCACCAATTACCGGAATTCATCTATAGCTCAAACAAGATACACACATTACCAGGCTGTTTTGCCTGAAAGAAATTCGGGACCAACAAAAGCAGGTAATTATTTACTGAAAGTTTTTTTGAATGATGATACTTCTAAACTGGTATTTACCAAAAGAATGCTGGTGATAAATACGAAAGCATCCGTTTCGGCACAAATATTACAACCGTTCAATACATCCTATTTTAGAACTCACCAACGGGTACAAGTGGCTGTAAGCACTTTGTCCGGACAAATAACTACTTTTTCCCCACAGGATCTGAAGGTGGTAGTGGTACAAAATAATAATTGGGCGGCAAGTTCTGTTATTGACAGGCCTACCATTTTCCGTGGAAATTATTTTGAGTATAGTGATGAAGAGAACACCACATTTGAAGCCGGTAAGGAATGGAGATGGATAGATCTTCGCAGCCTGCGTTTATTGAGTGACAGAATGGTAAAGTTAATTGATAGTGATACCAGCAACCGTATAGATGTGTATGTAAAGCCTGATGGTGAGCGGAAACAGCAGTTATATGTTTATTACCAGGATTTGAATGGTATTTATACAATGGAGAACTGGGATAATCCAAATGCTCTTTGGCAAAGTGATTATGCATGGACACATTTTACATTTGTGCCTCCGGGAAATAAAGCCTATGAAGGAAAAAGTGTGTATGTATTTGGAGAATTGACCAACTATGAGCAAAATGACGAAACCCGTATGCAGTTCAATACGGAGAAAGGAGTATATGAGAAAGCACTGTACCTGAAACAAGGGTATTATAATTACTCATATGTAACGAAAACTGACAAAAAGAATACGAATGCTTCGCTTGAAAATACCGAGGGAAATTATTGGGGCACAGAAAATGGATACATGGTGTTGATTTATTTCCGTCAGTTTGGTGCCAGGGCAGATGAACTGGTTGGTTTTACCAGGGTGAATTCTACTTTACATCGTTGATCGTTTTTCAACTTCTATCAAATTTTTATTGCTGCTTCCTTATCTTTGCGGCGGCAGGTCTTACACGACCAGCTCCTGCTGAATCCTCCCAGGGCCGGAAGGCAGCAAGAGTAGGTGGTTGAGCGGTGCGATGTAATAAGCCTGCCATTTTTTCCCCTTATCCTCTCAAGTAAATTTTTTGTTTTAAATAAGCAATTATGAAATTTTTTATTGATACAGCTAACCTGGAACAAATAAAGGAAGCTAATGAATTAGGTATTCTTGATGGCGTTACTACTAATCCATCTTTGATGGCCAAAGAGGGCATAAAAGGGGAAGAAGCGGTAATGAATCACTACATGACTATTTGCGAAATGGTAGATGGTGACATCAGTGCAGAGGTAATCAGTACAGAGTTTAATGCCATTATAGAAGAAGGAAAAAAACTAGCAGCCATTCACCCAAATATTGTGGTAAAAGTTCCAATGATAAAAGATGGCATTAAAGCTATCAAATGGTTTACTGAAAATGGTATCCGCACAAACTGTACCCTTGTTTTTTCTGCGGGACAGGCAATTTTGGCCGCAAAAGCAGGTGCTACTTATTTATCACCCTTTATTGGTCGTATTGATGACAGTAATTGGGATGGGGTAGAGCTGATTGCTCAGATTTCCAATATTTATGCAATTCAGGGTTTTAAAACGCAGATTCTGGCAGCATCTATACGCAATGCCTTACATATTGTAAAATGCGCAGAGGCCGGTGCCGATGTTTGCACCTGTCCACTGGATTCAATCCTTGGATTATTAAAGCATCCACTTACTGATATCGGGCTGGCCAAATTTCTGGAGGATGCTAAAAAGTTTACATAACCATAAGCACTTTTAACAAATACCCCGTTTTGTAACTACAAAACGGGGTATTCATTTAGCGGTTTTTATTCTTCGTTTTTCTGGGAGAAGTACCATTCAATATTTGATCTTTTGTAGGCAGGTCGCCATCGGGTTTAGTTTTTATCCAGATAGTTTTTTCTATTACAAGTGCCGGATTGCTTTTTAAACTTGCTTTTACGGTTACTTTTTCAGGTTTAAAATTCTCGGGAATAATTAATTCATTGCCCTCAAAACTTGCTTCGGCACAGGAAAATTGAATATCTTTTGATGAAAGTGGCAACCAGCGACCATTTGATAATTTACCATCCACATTGATATAGTTGTGCTGACCCTTCTTCAGACTATCAGTATACAGGTTGAAATAGATATTGTCCACTTTTTGAGCTTTCAAGCCTTGAGCGGCAACAATAAGAATGGTTAGGAGTAAATATTTTTTCATTTTCAGTCTGTAATTACTAGTTATTTAGTAGAATGATCTGTTCTTCTATTCAAAAGTCGGTAATTATTGTAAAAAAGTTGGCTACGCCAGATTCTTAACATTTTCTAAACGCTAGCAAGGTGTTTTATTTTCTTTTTAATTCCAGAAGTATCGTTTTTTCTTTTGCTGGCAGGTCACATGCTGCCTTACCGGAAGTATTGTCACTTACAATGTAAAAAGTACCGTTACTGTCAATAGTCACACCTTCCAGGTTCATGCTGTAATCCTGGTCTTTGTACAAGTTGGAGGTTTCGGAAAAATTATCTACTGGAATGTTTTTTAAAGTGGAAACTAATAAGCTCCCATTTGTATCAGCTTCTACTGCTTCCAGGTATTGCCTGCGCAATTTGCCTTTTGAAAACGATTTCAGGCAGATTAGCCGGTTATTAGCTGTATCAAAACAAATATCTGAGTACCTCCATTGCGAATTTTCCAGAGGGAGCTCAATCATCGATTCATATTTTAAAGACAGAGTGTTATCAGTGCCTGTTTCAATGCTGTAAGTGAAAATCTGCGACCTTGTCATATCTTCATTTCTTTCCCGCAGTATATAAAACTTGTTACTTTTTTCGTTTGCAGCAATACCTTCTGTGCCATCACCTGATTTTGATTTAGGCGGAAGTGGTATAGAAGTTTGTATTTTTTTTAATTCACTGGTTGCCGGATTTACTTCATAAACAGCCGAAATATTTTCTGAGATCAGATATAGTTTGTATTTGTAAGAAGTGAGTCCCTCCATTTCAAACTCCTGTGGCACTGACAGGTTGATTGTATGGCTGATTTTTTTTATTGTGGGATCGAAAGCTACAATAATAGGGCAGCGTTCAGAAGCCAGGTATAGTTTTCCGTCCAAGTATTTC
>JBARSW010000352.1:0-23020 GCA_049644925.1 Chitinophagaceae bacterium
ACAGTTTTATGAAAAATTCCGCCATAAACAGCTTAAGGAGAATAAAGCAGATTAAAGAAAGAACACTGCTTTTGGTCATTTGAATAAAAAGAACTGAATCTCTTCTTTTTGGTGTAATTTTTTAAAAATAAAAACTTTTTACGATGAATCTCGAACAAAAAATAATGGTTGAATTAAAAGCCGCCATGCTCGCAAAAGACGAAGCGGCATTGAGAAGTCTGCGGGCAGTTAAAGCTGCAATTTTATTGGCCAAAACATCTGAAGGTGCCGGTGGTGAATTGAAGGAAGAAGATGAGCTAAAACTGCTGCAAAAATTGGTGAAGAGCAGAAAAGATTCGTTAGAAATATTTCAGCAGCAAAACCGTACAGACCTTGCTAAAAAGGAAGAAGAAGAAATTTCAGTTATAGAAAAATTTTTACCAAAACAAATGCTCCCTGAAGAAGTAAAAGCGGTGCTGGCTAAGATCATTGCAGATGTTGGTGCTACTTCTCCTGCTGATATGGGAAAAGTGATGGGAGCCGCAACAAAACAACTTGCCGGTAAAGCCGATGGAAAATTGATTTCGACATTGGTAAAAGAGTTGTTATTGAAAAACTGATCGTTTAAAATTCCTGGTATTGAAATAACTTTATGCTTTGAACTATAAATAAAAAATGCTTCTCGATTTCATTTTTGCCATTATTATTGTTTTTGCCATTTATAAGGGGTATCAGCGGGGGCTTATCGTTGGATTATTTTCATTGGCGGCTGTTATTATTGGTATCGCTGCAGCAATGAAACTTTCTGCGGTAGTGGCTGGTTATATCGGCAAGGCGGTTAAAGTGTCCGACCAATGGTTGCCGGTAATTTCTTTTATTATTGTTTTTATATTTGTTCTTTTATTGGTCAGGCTCGGAGCCAATCTCATAGAAAAATTGGCAGAGTCAATTTTACTTGGCTGGGCAAATAAGTTGGGAGGAATTCTTTTATATGCTGTCATTTACACCATTATATTCAGTGTTTTACTTTTTTATGCCGGTCAGTTAAGTCTGCTGAAACCCGAAATGATAAATAAATCAGTAACCTACTCTTTTATTCAACCCTGGGGACCAAAAGTTATTGATGGCTTCGGGTCCATCGTCCCCATATTTAAAGACTTGTTTGGCGAATTGGAGAGTTTCTTTGGCGGTATTGCAAAGGAAATATCGCATTAATAATTAAGGTCTTGGGTTACTACTTGAGTGCAATTAAAATTGACCAAAGCAATTCTATCTAATGTCAAATTTTTTAGCGCAGAGAATTAAGAAAAAGAGATTTCGCATCCCGATAGCTATCGGGATCAGCGTAGACTCAGCGATCTCCTGTCCTATCGTTAAAAAATACAGCGACAATTTAAAATGGACCCGTTACTATTTCACCATATTGTAGAAGTAGAAAAATTATATATATTTAACGGGAAAACTAAAACATCTTTTTTAAACAAAGCCTTTGCACCTATATTTGCCCAAATAGGGCTTATAATTGCAGCTGTCTTATTGGGGTTAAGGATTAAATACAAATTCAATTATCATAAACTGCTCTTATTTGAGCCAAATCGTTTATTTTAGTCCCGAAATAATCCGAAAAGAAAGCACAGAATAGATTGATATGAATCACGAAATTAAGCATTACGAAAAGTTCAAGTATGCAGAAGAAGGCAGCGGAGAACCGTTGGTGTTATTGCATGGTCTTTTTGGGGCAATGAGCAATTTTGAGGGTATTTTGGAATATTTTCGTCAGTATAACAGAGTGATTGTACCCATTCTCCCCTTGTTGGAGATGGACATCTTGCATACTTCTGTTGGTGGGCTTGCCAAATTTGTTCATCGGTTTATCGAATCATTGGATTTAAAGAATGTGCACCTGATGGGTAACTCTTTAGGCGGACATGTGGCGCTGGTACATACATTAAAACATCCGGAAAGGATAAAATCCTTAATACTTGCCGGCAGTTCTGGCCTTTTTGAGAATGGAATGGGGGATAGCTATCCCAAAAGAGGAGATTACGAATACATAAAGAAAAAAACCGGGATGACATTTTATGATCCCAACACAGCATCAAAAGAATTAGTTGATGATGTTTATGCTATTGTAAATAATCGGATTAAAGCCATTAAGATCATTGCTTTGGCTAAAAGTGCTATCAGAAATAACCTGGGTGATGAATTGAAGAAAATAATGCATCCCACATTATTGGTATGGGGTAATAATGATACCATCACACCACCTTTTGTCGGACAGGAATTCAATAAGCTAATACCGAACAGTGAATTGTATTTTATTGACAAATGTGGCCATGCACCCATGATGGAAGTTCCGGATGAGTTCAATGCCATCCTGCATAAATTCTTGAAAAAGCTTAACGAGCCTGCAACAGTTGCCTGATCGCAGTTGTCTTAGTGGTATTGTAGAGCCTTAAACAATACAGTTTTAATTTTAAATGCCGCTATCCATGTTAACCAGCGAATTAGCCTCTCAATCACTCCCTTACCTTCACCTTCACGACAAGGTTTACCAGGCATTACAACTAATGAACGATAATCAGGTTACTCATCTTCCTATTGTGGAGGGAGAGAAATTTATCGGACTAATAAGTGAAGATGATTTACTGACGGCTGAAAATGATAATTCCCCGTTATCAGAATTACAACAATCTTTTGCAGCTATATCTGTAAAAGAAAATGAACATTTTTTGAAAGCAGTTCAACTGGCAGCTGAAAACGGCTTAAGTGTAGTTCCGGTAACAACAATGGATAATGAACTAACCGGAACGGTTGCTTACAGCGACTTGCTGAAACATGCATCCGAATTTATGAGTCTGAATGAACCAGGTGGATTGATAGTGGTGGAAATGGAAAGCAACCAATATTCTTTTAATGAAATTAGTAAGCTGGTAGAAACAAATGATGCTCAGATTACCCAATTAAATACTTCAAACGACCCGGAAACAGGAATGATGCAGGTAACCATCCGGATTAATAAACCGGAAGTTTCAGATATTATTGCCACCTTTCAACGGTATGAGTATAATGTTAAATATTTCTTCGGAGAAGAATTATATACCAATGAGCTGCGGAGTAATTATGATAACCTGATGAATTTCCTGAAGATCTGATGATTTTTATTGTAATTAGCGGGGAAAAAAAATCCATTTAACTTAGTTATACTGCATTCATTATAATGATGAAGAAAAGAAAATATTGTGGCTGGCTGGTAGTTGTTCTGTTAAGTTGCAGTACTATATATGCCCAAAATATAAACGAGAAATTACATACTGATACCGATACTGTTACTGCTGCTAACAATCATTTATTTACTGTTGGCAATGTAAATATTACCGGAAATACTAAAACCAAAGACTTTATAATGCTCCGGGAAATTCCTTTTAAAAAAGGAGATCAGTATACTCTTCCGGTATTGATAGTAAAATTTGAAGATGCCAGGCGCCAATTAATGAATACAACGCTTTTTCATTCAGTGGTAGTGGCGGCCGATAGTTTTCTTGGTGAAACAGTAAATGTTTCTGTTACAGTAAAAGAAAGATGGTACCTGTTTCCAGCTCCTTATTTTAAACCGGTGGACCGTAACCTGAATCAATGGATCGTTCAACAAAAAGCCAGCCTGAAAAGAGTGGAGTATGGAGCTAAACTTTACTATTACAATGCCACTGGAAGAAATGATAAACTGAAATTTCTTTTCATTAACGGGTATACCAAACAATTGTCTTTCAGTTATGACAGGTTGTATATAGACAAAAAATTGAAATGGGGAATGAAAACGGGATTTGCCGCTGGAAAGAACAGGGAAATTAATTATAACACTATTAACGACAAACAGGTTTTTTATAAAGATAACGACAACTTTGTTGGAAGTTTTTTAAATACATATGCTGAACTAACTTACCGGAGGGCAATCAGAACAAGGCATAGCTTTGGAGTGGGCTATACAGAAAGAGAAGTTGGCGACACCATTATAAAAATAAATCCCGACTTTTTAACAACTGGCAAAACGAGAGTCAAGTATCCCGGAATATTTTATACAATGGGCTATTATGACCTGGACTATAATGCTTATCCCACCAAAGGGTATGCTGCTGAACTTAATTTTGGTAAAAGAGGTTTCAATAAATCATTTAATATCTGGGAATTCCATCTGAAGGGCACCGGAAACTGGCACTTATGGCCAAAAATGTTTTTGAATGTTACCACATATGGAGGCATAAAATTTCCTTTCCGTCAGCCATATGTTAATCAACGATTTTTGGGATTTGGCGATATCTTTTTGCAAGGATACGAGTATTATGTGATGGATGGAGCAGCAGGTGGCTTTTTGAAATCTTCCATTAACCGAGAGCTGATAAATATTAAGATAAGAATACCACCCGTAAAAAAAGGAAAAGAAGCACAGCATATTCCGTTCCGTGTCTATGGAAAAGTTTTTGGCAATACAGGCTATGTTTATAACCCGAAACCAGGAGAAAACAGGCTTTTAAACCGTATGCTTTATTCGGGTGGCTTTGGAATTGACATAATTACCTTTTATGATATTATTTTTAAGCTGGAGTGGTCTTTCAATCAATTAGGCGAAAACGGGCTATTTTTACATCGAAAGTCTATTTTTTAAAATAATGAAAGCAGCCATTTACAGCCGGATTTTTGAGGAGGGACAACAAAAAGATGTACAACTTTTTTTTGATGAACTTTCTAATCAGAAAATTCAACCTGTAATTTTTAAACCTTTTTTTGACCAGGCTAAAGACCATATTAACCTTCCTGCAGATACCACCACTTTTTCACTTTCAGAAGACCTTTCAGATGATATAGAATTCATTATCAGTTTGGGTGGAGATGGTACTTTATTAGATACCATTACATTGGTGAGAAGTAAAAAAATTGCCATTGTAGGAATCAACTTTGGGAGACTTGGTTTTTTGGCCAGTATCCGGCGGGAGGATGTTCAAAAAGCCGTAAAAGCTATTGCTCAGAGAGCTTATGTAGTGGATAAACGAACGCTGATACACCTGGAAGCAAATATGCCAATGTTTGGTAATGTTCCCTATGCACTTAATGAGTTCTCTGTTCATAAACGGGATGTAGCATCCATGATAAAAATTCATACTTACCTGAATGGAGAATTCCTGAATACTTATTGGGCAGATGGATTGATTGTTGCCACACCAACAGGATCAACCGGATACTCATTAAGTTGTAATGGGCCGGTAGTATTTCCAGATTCCGGGAGCTTTGTAATAACTCCGGTGGCCCCTCATAATTTGAATGTAAGGCCCATTGTAGTTCCGGATAACAATATTATTTCTTTTAATATTGAAAGCAGGGCAGAGCAAATAATATGTGCCCTGGATTCCAGGAGGGAAATTGTAAGCAAAGATGTACAACTGGCAGTTAAAAAGGAGAGTTTCTGTATTAGCCTCGTAAGGCTGAGCGAAAACAATTTTTTACAAACTCTTCGCAATAAACTTACCTGGGGACTGGATAAGCGAAACTAAAAATAGCACCTGCTTTATAAGAAAATGCTATTTTTATCGTTCTATTATATTCCTGATATTATTTTAACGACATGATAAAGAATTTTTTAGTAGCCGGTGCTTTCTTATTTATTGCTTTATTTGGAGGATTCACCCTAAATGCCCAGAATGAAATTATTCAGGAAGGTGAATTTGGCTTTGGAATAGGCGCTGGTCATTATTTTGGTGATTTGAATACTCAGGCCCGTTTAAACAGGCCCAAAGTGGCTGCCACCGCTTTTTTTCGTAAAAATTTTGGAAACTATATAGCATTGAGAATTGGGGCCAGTTTTGCACAATTGGGGTATTCTGACCAATATAACTCACATAATAAGTATATGTTTTCCCGTAACCTGAGCTTTAATAGCAAGGTTTGGGAACTAACATTACAAGGTGATTTTAATTTTTTCCGGTTTATGCCGGGTGAACCAGCATATAGTTTTACTCCATACATCACTTTTGGAGCCGGCATTTTCAGTTATGATCCCTATGCCTACCTGAAAGGAGTAAAAGTTCCGCTCAGGCCATTAGGTACCGAAGGGCAAGGCCGTTACCTCGACAGAAAACAATACAGCTCCATGGCAATCAGTATTCCATTCGGGGGTGGCATTAAGTATTCTTTTAACGAAAGGGTAAATATTGGTTTCGAAATATTACATCGGTTTACAAATACAGATTACCTGGATGATGTCAGTACTACCTATGTGGACCCATCCATTTTCCCATTAAATCCAGATGGAAGCCAGTCAGATGCCCAATTACTAAGTGACAGGTCTTATGAACTGGGCCAGCCCATTGGAATTCCAGGAAGACAAAGAGGAAACAGTAAGCAGAAAGACCAGTTTGTAACAGCCATGATACATTTTACTTTCAATCTGCAGAGTTATAAATGCCCTTCGGCTAAATAGTAACAAATTTTCATAGGAGCGTCTTATTATCTGATTACCAAGTGATTTTTTATCCGAAAAGTAATTACAAGGATTATTATTGTCAATTTGAATCTTCTGCAGTGAATTATTTTTATAACTGACTTAATATCTGACCTGCTTGGTGATAGTTTTACATAATTATTGTTATTTTTAAGACTAATTAAACCTTAAAGGACAATCCCTGTCTATTGCCTTTAACTACTTTTAAAACCTTATTCATTAACCAAACACTTATTACTATGCGATTGAAAACATTATTTTACATCACATTTATTGCTTTATTTTTTAGTCTTACATCATCATTTACTACAGCAAAAAGGCCGGCCAGAGAATGGTTTTTCCTGGAAGACAAAAAAGTGGGTTTTGGAACAGACCATGATGTTATTCACTTTGGAAACTGGAAAGATGATGTGCGACAGATTAAACTAAAAGTAACTGACGGCCCACTTAAAATGTACAGCATGAAAATTCATTTTGATAACGGAACGGTACAAAATGTTGAATTGCGAAACAGGTTTGCCCAGGGCAGTGAAAGCCGTATAATTGATATGGATGGTGGGTTAAGGCATTTAACTAAAATTGAATTCTGGTATGAAACCAAAGGCTTTGTGAGGGGAAAATCAAGGGTTGCAGTTTGGGGAAAAGATTAAAGGGTTCTTAATATCATATAGTTAATTTTTTAAAGAATATTATTGAATGCTCCGGTTTCGGGGCATTCTTTTTTGCCGCTATTTAATAGAATGCGGTCAATCAGTAATAACTTTGCTCTTCGTTTGGAAAGAATTATTAATAATATGCAATCGTTACTTGAAAAAATAGATAAAGGAAGTTTACCTCGCCATATTGCCATTATTATGGATGGTAATGGTCGTTGGGCTAAAGAAAAAGGAGAAGACCGCCTTTTTGGTCATTATCATGGAGTAGAAAGTGTACGCAATATTGTAGAAGGTTGTGCCGAATTAGGTGTTGAATATCTGACACTGTATGCATTTTCGACCGAAAACTGGGACCGGCCCGAATACGAAGTAGAGGGGTTGATGGAATTATTGGTTAGTACCATACATAAAGAAGTAGATAGTTTGAATAAAAATAATATCCGGCTACATGTTATTGGTGATATGAGTATGTTGCCGGAATATGCCAAAAATGAACTGGAAGAAGCCCTGGAATTTACCAAACAGAACACCGGGCTGAATCTTATAATGGCACTTAGTTATAGTGGCAGGTGGGAATTATTGAATGCAGTAAAAAATATTGCCAAAGAAGTGATGCTTGGAAGGCAAAAAGTGGAAGAGATTGACCAGGATGTGTTACAAAAATCTTTGTGTACCAGCGGCTTTCCTGACCCTGAACTGATGATTAGAACCAGTGGCGAATTTCGCATCAGTAATTTTTTATTATATCAACTGGCATACGCAGAGCTTTACTTCACCAATGTTCGCTGGCCTGATTTTCGTAAAGAAAATCTTTATGAAGCCATTGTTGACTACCAGGGAAGGGAAAGGAGATTTGGAAAAACGAGTGAACAGGTCGTCTAATTGTAAAATCAGGCTGTTAATCCAGGAAACTTTCTTTGCCCGGAAGAGCTAATTGAGTTAAATCAACCTCATTAAAAGTCGGTAATATGCCTTTTTTAACCCAATAAAGCTGTTTTCCCGTTTTCTTTAACAAAGACTTCAAATATTTACCGTTATTTTGCCGCCTCAATCTACCCGGAGAAAGGGTTCTAATTGTATAATTCAGGGCTTATTTCTCTATTATTAAGACCGTTTTTGAACAATCAACCATGCAACGATTTATAACCAGGCTTAGTTTTACTCTGTTGACTGCTTTTTCCGTAATTACAGTACAGGCTCAGGAAGATACCAGTAAACCAACTTCTCTTGATCCAAAATTACTTGAGTGGAGAGACGCCCGGATTCCAAAGGAATACACCATCGCAAATGTGATTATTACCGGTGTAAAACACCTGGACACTTCAATTGTTGCATCAATTACGAACCTGATGCCAGGAGATAAATTCATGCATCCCGGTGAAGATATTTTTGCAAAAGCTATTACCAGTCTCTGGCGTCAGAAATTTTTCTCAAATGTTCAAATTTTTATTACCAGGATAGAAGATAATAAAGTGTGGGTGGAAGTTAATCTGCAGGAACGTCCCCGGTTAGGAAATTTTAAATTTGTAGGAATAAAAAAATCTGAAGAAGAAGATTTGCAGGGAAAAATAAACCTGGCTAAGCAAACAATCATCCTGGATAATACTCGCAGGGAAATTGTTGAAAAAATTACCAAACACTTTGCTGAAAAAGGATACCAGAATGTAAAAGTGACAATTGATGAAAAGCCGGATCCTGCATTTGTTAACTCCAATGCAATGACGATTTATGTGGAAAAAGGCCAAAAAGTCCGGATAGACAATGTACGTTTTTATGGAAATGAAATGGTAGATGACTTGCGTTTAAAAAAACAGATGAAGGGTACAAAAGAAATGAGCAAGATTACTCTTCATTCAGACAATGCACCAAGCCCTTATGGAGAATCAAAACCTTTTTCATTCAATCAATACATGAAAGATTGGGGATTCCTTTCCCTGAGCAAAACAAAAAGAATACTTGACCCTTATTTCAGGTTCAAACTTTTCAGTGGCGCAAAGTTTACCCCTTCCAAATATGATGATGATAAAAATAAAGTACTTGACTTCTACAATTCGTTAGGTTACCGTGATGCACAAATTGTTGCTGATACTCAACTTATCATTAAAAAGAGTGGTAACATGAATGTTGACCTTAAAGTGGATGAAGGAAGTAAATACTATTTTGGAAATATTGTCTGGAAAGGGAATTCAAAGTATTCGGATTCACTATTGAATGTAATTCTTGCAATCAATAAAGGAGATATTTATAACCTGGCAATCCTTAATAAACGACTTGGCAAAGAAGCTGCACAGGAAGGTGGTGATATCAGCGGATTATATATGGATGATGGTTATTTATTCTTCCGTGCAGAACCGGTGGAAACTGCCGTTTATAATGATACCATTGATCATGAAATAAGAATTGTGGAAGGTCCTCAAGCAAGAATCAAGAATGTAACAATTGCCGGAAATGAAAAAACAAAAGATTATGTAATACGCCGTGAGTTAAGAACGGTTCCCGGTGAATTATTCAGCCGCTCAGACCTTATCCGTTCACAAAGAGAATTAGCCAATCTGCAATACTTCAACCAGGAAACAATTAATCCGGGTGTAGTTCCCAATTCTGATGATGGAACTGTTGATATAAACTGGAAACTCGAAGAAAAATCTTCTGATCAGTTGGAGTTATCAGCAGGATGGGGTGGTGGAATTGGACTAACGGGAACACTTGGTGTTACGTTCAATAATTTTTCTATACGAAATATCTGGAAAAAATCTGCCTGGGATCCTTTACCAACAGGAGATGGACAAAAACTCAGTCTGAGATTACAATCTAACGGAAGAGCCTATCGTTCTTATAGTTTCTCCTTTACTGAACCATGGTTAGGTGGTAAAAAAAGAAATTCGTTGACCATAGGATTGAATAATAGTAAATATTCAAATGCTTTTGATCCATATACCGGAACAATTGACCGGGCAAAATCAGATTCTAATTATCTTAAAACCTCCGGACTATCTGTTTCATTAGGAAAACAATTAAAATGGCCGGACGATTTTTTCAGCCTTGTATATACAGTAAACTTTACCCAGTATAAAAGAAGGAACTATGGCATTTTCCCAGGGGCTAGTCCTACCGGAACATCCAATAACTTAAGCTTTAAGATTACTCTACAAAGGTCTTCGGTGTTTAACCCGATATTTCCGACCAGTGGATCAAATTTCATGACAAGTGTACAGTTTACACCACCTTATTCATTGATAAATAAAGACATTTTAAACGCAACTGATAAATACAAAAATCCGGAATATCACAAATGGCGTTTTAATGCAGAATGGTTTGTTCCGATAGGTAAACCGATGGGTGCCGAAAAGAACCGTCAGATAGTATTAAAACTGGCTGCTAAATACGGATTTATGGGTCGGTACAATAAGAAGTTGGAATACTCACCATTTGAAAGGTTCCAGGTGGGTGACGCTGGTCTAACTAATAATTTCGGACTACTTGGATATGATATCATTGCTCACAGGGGATATCCTGTTTATGAATCGTCAAATCCAACGGTGAACCCGGACCAGCAGAATGCACAGAACTATTTCACCATTTTTAATAAATACCAGTTGGAGATGCGTTTTCCTGTGGTTACAAATCCAAGTAGTACCATTTATGCATTAACGTTTTTTGAAGCGGCCAATGGATGGTATAACTATAAAGATTATAATCCCTTTAAATTGCGGCGCAGCGTGGGGGTAGGTATGCGTTTCTTCCTGCCGATGTTTGGATTACTGGGATTTGATTATGGCATAGGTTTGGATAGGCTTCAACCGGGACAATCTGGGCTAAAAGGTGCATCAAGGTTTACCTTTATGCTGGGATTTGAGCCGGATTAACCAAACCTTAGCCCCGAAAAAGTTTGAGACCATTTATTAAATATTTATAATTATTAATTACAAAATAGAACCGTTATGAAAAAAATGCTCATCGTGGCCTGTTGCCTGTTTGCATTATCCTATACCTCAGTTGCACAGAAATACGCCATAATAGATACCCGGTATATACTGGATAAAATACCAGAATATAAAGAAGCTCAAAAGCAACTTGATCAAACTGCAGCGGACTGGCAGAAAGATATTGATGCCAAACAGACCGACTTGGACAACATGTATAAAACATTTGAAGCAGAGCAGGTAATGCTGAGTGATGAATTAAAGAAAAAAAGGGAAACACAGTTATTTAACAAGGAAAAAGAGCTGAGAGATTTACAACGCAAACGTTTTGGTTTTGAGGGAGATCTGTTTAATAAAAGAAATGAGCTGGTTAAGCCGATTCAGGATAAGGTTTACAATGCCGTACAAAAAATGGCTGTTTCAAAAGGATATGATTTTGTACTGGATAAAAGTGAAGGAATTACCATTATATTTGCCGACCCAAAACTGGATAAAAGCGAGGATGTGCTGAAGGAACTTGGGATAAGATAAATGTTAAAAAAAATCAAAGTGGCAACTAATAGCTTTCTTTGAGTATCATATAAAGCAACAACGCCTTCGCTTAAAAATTCAGCCCTGGCGAAAAACAAAACAAACAAAAAATGAAAAAATTTCTTTCCGTAGTACTGGTGGGTGCCACTTTATTATTTGCTACAAGTGCAAATGCACAGACAAAAATCGGCTATATCAAAATTGATGATATGGTTAGCCTGATGCCCGAAACGGCAAAAATGGATACATTATTGGAGCGTTACCAGGCCGATTCAATTAATCCTCAATATGCACAAATTGTTTCTTTATATCAATATAAAGACAGTGTTTACAGAGACTCAATAAAAACTCCGGCAGTTGTTCGCAAACAGATAGAGCAGGAATTGCCTACATTAATCTACCAGATTCAAAACTGGCAGCAAATTGTAAATCAGGCAATGGAAGCAAAACAAAATGAATTTTTGGCTCCAATTTACAGGAAAGTTTATGATGCCATTAAATTAGTTGCCAAAGAAAAAGGGTACACTCATGTAATGACAAAAGAAGCATTTTTAGTAGCACCGGAAGGAGATGATATACTGGCAGCAGTAGCGGCGAAATTGAAAGTGGTTCTTCCGAAACCACAAGGACCCGGAATAAGATAGTTTGACTAAAAACTTTGACTAATATTTTAATAACCCTGGCTTCGGCCGGGGTTTATTTTTCGCAGGACATTTAAAATTGTCGCATCATTGCCCATCTTTCCCCCAACTCCTAACGGGGAGTCATTGTACTATAGAGCTAAAATCCCTTTTAAGGAGATACGGGCTTTAGCAACAATTTTAAATGCACCCTATTTTTCCGGTATCATCTAAGGCCTTCCTATTTTTGCAATATGCAGCAAAATGGTCCAATTGGTGTTTTTGATTCAGGTTTTGGCGGTCTTACTGTTTTAAAAGAAATAGTAAACAAACTGCCTCAATACGATTATTTATACCTGGGTGATAATGCCCGGGCTCCATATGGTAACCGTTCTTTCGATACGGTTTATGATTATACACTACAGTGTGTAAAATGGTTTTTTGAACAAGGTTGTTCATTGGTTATACTGGCCTGCAATACAGCTTCCGCAAAAGCGTTAAGAACAATTCAGCAAAACGATTTACCAGCACTTGCTCCTGATAAAAGGGTGCTTGGTGTTATACGGCCTACTGCTGAGATAATTGGCAGCTTTTCAGAAGCAAAAAGTGTGGGAGTACTGGCAACAAATGGTACCGTAGTATCGGACTCTTACCCAATGGAAATAGCAAAATTTTTCCCGGAAGTAAAAGTGTACCAGGAAGCCTGTCCTATGTGGGTGCCTTTAGCAGAAAGTAATGAGCATAACAGCCCCGGTGCCGATTACTTTATAAAAAAGAATCTTCGCAATATTTTTGAAAAAGGAGAAGATATAGATGTAATACTCCTTGGGTGCACCCATTATCCCTTATTAAAAGAAAAAATTGAGGAATATTTGCCGATTGGGGTTAAGCTTATCTCTCAAGGCGAAATTGTAGCAGAAAGCCTGTCAGATTACCTGGAAAGGCATCCTGAAATAGAAAGCAGGTGCAGTAAAGGTGGTAAGCAGCATTTCTTCACCACTGATGATATACTGGATTTTGATACTCATGCTGCTATTTTTTATGGTAAACCAGTTGTTTCGAAACACATTGATTTATAGGATGTTGATAAAAGAAAATAAAGCTCAAAACTTTAAACATCAAACCTTAAACTTTTTAAACTCAAATCCTTACCTTTGCCGTCCTTTCACAAACCCGTAAGTGTGGTGACTTGCAGGCAAAATGAAACCAGAGCCGTTCTCCCGGTTCGTATTTTAAAACTCCGCTTTTGCGGAAAAAAGAGAAAAGCTTAATAAAATGAAACGTACATTCCAGCCGCACAATAAACGTCGTAAATCAGTACATGGTTTTCGCAAACGTATGGCAACAGCTAATGGCCGTAAAGTATTAGCCAGCCGCCGTGCAAAAGGTCGCAGAAAACTAACTGTTTCTGATGAGAGTAAATTAAAATAATTCGGGACCGGTCATAAGGTTGGTTTAAATTATTGATAGCTTCCCTTAAACCGGGGAGCTTTTTTATTTTTGGATGAAACAATGTAATAATGCCCAAACAATTTACCCTCTCAAAAAATGAAAGGCTAAAAAGCAGGAAAGCCATCGAGCATTTGTTTAAGGAAGGGCAACGTTTTTCTGTTTCCCCTTTCAGGGTGATTTATGAGTATTCTTCAAAAAATGGTTTACAGTTTGGAGTTGGGGTAAGTACAAAAAATTTCAAGAAAGCAGTTGACAGAAACAGGATAAAAAGATTATCGAGAGAAGCATACCGCTTGCAAAAAATAGATTTAGCAGAAGTTTTAAAAAATCGGGAAACCGGGTTGAACATATTTCTGATTTATACCGATAAAGAATTACCTGTGTATGAACAGGTTTTTAAAAAAGTGAATGTAATTTTAAACAAGTTGCAGAAACTGATTAATGAAAACAATACTCCGGATACTTAGTCTCCCTTTTATTGCATTGATAAAAATATATCAATGGGTTATTTCACCATGGCTGGGCCCCAAATGCAGGTATACACCAACCTGTTCTCACTATGCAGCGGAAGCATTAAAAAAGCACGGTGTTTTTAAAGGCATGTGGCTGGCCATAAAAAGAATTTCCCGCTGCCATCCATGGGGTGGAAGTGGGTACGATCCTGTACCCTGATTTTAAGATGCATCGGGATTTACATAATTATTCTTATTTTGTGCAAACAGGCATTAATGCTTGTTTGTATACATCAATTTTTTCTACCAAAACAAACCAAATGAAAAAGAATTTTTTTTCAATAGCTGTTCTGGCTATTGTATTATCTGTATCATCCTGCAAGTCATCATCATCTTTTGACAATGATGTAAGGAAAATGGCTGACTATCGTTGTAAATTACAAAAGCTGATGGCCACCGGTACTTCTGATGAAAAGGTTCAAAAAGAATTGGAATTGCTTCAAAAAGAGATGGAAACATTTGCAGATAAAATGGAAGAGAAATATAAAGATAAAAAAGATGATAAAGAGATGGAGGCAAAAGCAGAAGCTATTATGAAAGAAGTAATGGATAAATGTAAATAAGGATTCATCCAATAAAAAACCATCCCGAAAATTCCGGGATGGTTTTTTTTAATATTACGAGATTAACCTAATCTTTCTGCAACTTTATCCCAGTTTACCACATTCCAGAAAGCATTTAAATAATCGGCCCTTCTGTTCTGGTATTTAAGGTAGTAGGCATGTTCCCAAACATCAACTCCTAATACAGGCTTGCCTTTTACATCTGCCACATCCATCAGCGGATTATCCTGGTTAGGTGTAGAAGAAATTTCCAGTTTTCCGTCTTTCACAATTAACCAGGCCCATCCACTTCCAAAACGGGTCATGCCAGCAGCAGCAAATTTTTCTTTAAATGCATCAAATGAGACAAATACTTCATTGATAGCATCAGCTAACTTGCCAGAAGGAGCATTAACCACATCAGTAACTCCAGGATTTTTTAGGCTTTCCCAGAAGAAAGTATGATTCCAGTGCCCACCACCATTATTACGAACTGCTGGTGAAATTGATCCTGCAACGGCAACTAATTCTTCTAATGTTTTATTTTCATTTGCTGTACCGGCCACTGCTTTGTTCAGGTTGTCAACATAAGCCTGGTGGTGCTTACCATGATGTATCTGCATGGTCAGTGTGTCAATATACGGTTCCAGTGCATCATGTGCATAAGGAAGAGGTGCTAATGTAAATGCCATAGTAAATTATTTTAAATTTTTGATTGAATAATTAAGATGATTTCTGACTGGATAACAAAAGTAAGAATAGGAAGATTAATAATCCGAAATACATTTAATTGTTTCTATATTCGAAAATCAATCCGCAAGGCGGCACAGATTTTTCCCTTTTAAGGTAAAAGTTTGTACTAGTCCTTTTGTTTCCAGATCAAGGCGGATTGAGATGGTATACCAGGGAATTGATTTTTTAAATCCCGGTAGTTTTTTATGGATTATTTTTTCCACTGCATTTACGAGTTCTGAAAATGGTTTTCCCTTACTTCCTTTAATGCTTTGGAGAATGGCAGCTTTGAATGGCTCGTAAATGGAAGCATCAATTTTCATTTCCCTTTTGCTTTCGGGATGTGTAATGATTGATTTTAAGGCCTTTCCCATAACTTATCGTTTTCCTTTAAAGAAATCTTTCATCAATTGTGCACATTCATCTTTCATTACACCCCGTATCAGTTCTGTTTTTGGATGAAAAGGCCAGTTAGTACCTGCTGTCTTTTTATAGCCATTTTTTTCATCTTCTGCACCATACACAATCTTCCCGATTTTACTCCAGTATAAAGCCCCTGCACACATAAAACAGGGCTCCACCGTTACATACAACGTGGCATCCGGAAGATATTTACTGCCAAGTGCATTGAAAGCTGATGTTAAGGCAATCATTTCTGCATGTGCTGTAGGGTCTGTTAATCGCTTTGTCATATTATGCCCCCGGGCAATGATTTTTTCATTAACCACTACTACGGCTCCAATAGGAATCTCCTCTTCCTCAAAAGCAATTCTGGCTTCTTTCAGCGCCTGCATCATAAAGGATTCGTCGGTCATTTGGCGAAAGGATTTACTTAACTTCAATCAAAATTACAGTTAATGCCCAATATTGTTCGCCTGGAAGAAATGCGCCGCTACTTTAATAGTCATGCCACCAGATCTTTTGCTTTTAGGCGGGAACAATTATTGAAACTCAAAAAAGCAATCCTGGATCATGAACTGGAATTGTATGATGCCTTGTATGCGGATTTGAAGAAAAGCCCCGAAGAAACCTGGGTTACTGAAACAGGTATGGTAATAGCAGAATTAAATGCGGCTATCAGAAAATTAAAATCCTGGATGAAGCCAGAACGGGTGGGCACTAATTTGCTGAATTTACCTTCTGGCAGTAAAATAATGAAAGACTCTTTGGGTGTAGTACTTATAATTGGTCCCTGGAATTATCCGTTTCAACTGCTTTTCAATCCATTGATTGGAGCTATTGCAGCAGGAAATTGTGTTGTACTTAAACCCAGCGAGTTTGCACCTGCTACCGAAGCAGTGATGAAGAAGATTATTGAAGATACATTTTCTAAACAATACATTTTATATGTACATGGGGATGGGGCAACCGTTATTACCCGGATGATGCACAATTTCAGTTTTGATCATGTATTTTATACAGGCAGTACTGCAGTCGGGAAAATTATTTATAAAATGGCAGCGGAAAGATTGGTGCCAGTAACACTGGAATTGGGAGGCAAAAGCCCCTGTATCGTTGAAGACGATGCTAATATTAAAGTGGCAGCACGGCGTATTGCCATGACCAAATTTTCCAATGCAGGGCAGATGTGTGTGGCACCAGATTATTTGCTGGTGCATGAATCTGTAAAAGTTAAAATGCTTTTAGCATTAAAAGAAACATTGACAAAATTCTTTGGAAACAAAGCGGAAGACAGTTATAACTATGGAAAGATTATTAATGAAAAGCAATTTAACCGTATAAGCAAATATTTATCAGAAGGAACAATTGTTTATGGAGGAAGGGTTGACCAGGAAAAACTTTTTATTGAACCAACTATTCTTACAGATGTGCCATTAACTGCCATGGTAATGACCGATGAAATATTCGGACCGGTTCTGCCAGTGCTTTCTTTTACAACAATGGATGAGGCAAAAGCTATTATAGACCGGTATCCGAATCCTTTGGCTAAGTATATCTTTACATCAAGCAAGAAGAAAGAAAAGGAATGGTTGAATGCTATTCCTGCAGGGGGAGGTTGTATCAATAATTCGAGCTGGCACCTTACCAATCATAACCTGCCGTTTGGCGGAAGAGGTTTTAGCGGAACCGGCAACTATCATGGTAAATTTTCATTTGAAACATTCAGCCACAAAAAAGCAATCATGAAAACTCCTACCTGGTTTGATCCGAATATAAAATATCCACCATTCAAAGGAAAGCTGAGATTATTTAAATGGGTGATAAGATGAGAAAACTAAAACGCTTCATAATTGTATTATTTGTGATAATAACAGCATTTGCTGTTTATGTTGAAATCGTTAATCGAAATTCAAAAAATATGACTTACCGGCAAAAAATATTGAAGGCAGTTTATCCGGCTCTTATTTGGTTTACCAAATTAACAGGAACAAAATCCCATAAAATAGATAATACCCAGCTTAAACCTCCGAATGTATCTTTTTATGATTTGTCAGTAATTATTAATGATGGAAGCCAACTTTCTTTTTCATCCTTTAAGGGGAAGAAGTTGTTGTTGGTAAATACAGCCAGCGACTGTGGCTACACTAATCAATATGCAGATCTGCAAAAGCTGTATGAGGAAAATAAAGACAAATTACTGATTATTGGATTTCCTGCAAATGATTTTAAGGAGCAGGAAAAAGGGAGTGATGCAGAGATTGCCTCTTTCTGCAAAAAGAACTACGGCGTTACTTTTCCATTGGCACAAAAATCAATTGTGATAAAATCATCACAGCAAAATCCGGTTTACCAATGGTTGACAGATTCTGTAAAGAATGGCTGGTGCAATCAATTTCCCAGCTGGAATTTTTCAAAATATCTTATAAATGAAAACGGATTACTGACTAATTATTTTGATCCTTCTGTATCACCTTTGAGCAAGGAGGTTGTTAATGCAATAAATAAATAGGCAAATATGCTCACAAAGAAAGAGATCGAAAAATATTTCAATACTGAAAAGCAAGAAAGTTTATTATTCCTTGTTATTGGAATTGCAGGAGTTATTGCTGGCATTGTTTTTTTCTTTTTCCTGAAAACAAATTTTTATAAAGGTGCTGCTATACCCTTTTTTCTTATTGGTTTGTTGCTTGGTATTGTTGGGTATGTGGTTTATGGAAGAAGTGACAATGACCGCAAACGCAATGTGTATGCTTATGATATGAACCCAACAGCTTTAAAAGATAAAGAGTTACCGAGAATGACATCAGTGATGAAAAATTTTGTTATATACCGGTACTCCGAAATATTTCTTGCAGCAGCAGGCATTGTAATGTTTTATTATTTCAGAAACAATATAACTCAACAGTTCTGGAAAGGATTTGGTTTGGCACTGACTATTATGGGGATCCTGGCACTTGCAGCAGATTTTTTTGCAGAAAAGAGGGGCAGAGCTTATGTAAATGGAATAGAATCTTTTGTCTCCAAATAATTATTGCATGTCTTATAATGATATTGTTGGCACTGTAGGTGTCGGGCTGATTTTGATTGCCTATTTTTTGCAAATGGAAAAAATATTACCCAGGGATGGGAAATTGTTTTATTTGCTTAATATAATTGGTGCCGCCCTTGCATGTTATGCTTCATTGCTTATTAATTACTGGCCCTTTGTAATTCTGGAAGGAACATGGGTACTTGTTTCCCTTATTGGTTATGGAAAAGCTTTTAAGGCCGGGCGGGTATAAAAATATTTTTTAAAGACAAAAGCAGAAAGGGTTCTTATATCTGAGAATTGAATACCCTTTATTTCTTTTCACTCAGGATTTCATTGATGCCGTCCTGGTAAGTAGTAACTACAAATCCGGGAAATGCTTTTTTAAATTTTTCACTGCTGAACACATAATCCTGATCATATTGATACAATAGCTCAACAATTTCTTTTAAAACGGGAATGAAGAGACCAAGAAATTTTAAAAATGTTTTTGAAATTACAGTGTATTTGATTTCTTTTCTGGCTACACCAGATATCAGTTGCATAAATTCTTTACCGGTTGGGTAAGCCTCAACACAAGGCAGGTGCCATGTTTGGTTCCATGTGTTGGGTGAATTTGCCAGTAAAGCAGTTGCTCTGGCAGCATCGGGAGTATAAATAAAAGTTCTTTTTGTTTTATCTGTTAAAAGCCATTGTGCTTTTTTACCTTTTCTTATATTTTCAAAGACCAACATATTTAAACCACTCTGTGTATTCCGTGGCCCATAAAATTCAGGTGCCCGGCATATCATGGCTGTAAGAGAACCATTGGAAACTTCATCCAATATCATTTTTGCGATTGTGGCTCTTACCTTGCCTTTAATACTTGTAGCATTGTACGGTACTTCTTCTGTCATTATTCCATTTACGGGTCCGTACATGTAGATGTTATCAAAGAAAACAAGTTTGGCATTATGTTGTTTGCAGGCTGCAATTACATTTTTCATCACTACAGGCCATTGTTGCTGCCAGACTTTGGATTTATAGGGTAATCCAATAGTGAGATATACAATTTCCGAACCTTTTACTGCATCAGCCGTTTGCTCAGCATTCAGTAAATCTGCCACAAAAATTTCATCCGTATCATTTACTTTTTTTGGTGTACGACTTACCAGGCGAATAGCATCAGTATAGTTTTTAAGGCTCTTTGCTAATTCGGTGCCGATAATTCCATTACATCCCAGTATTGTTTGCATGATGTTTATTTATGAATTCAAATTGTATAATAACACGATTATCCAATCGGACATTTTTCGTGATAGTTGATAAGCTCTATTGGTATTTTTGTAAATTCAAAACCTTGATAGGTTGCCGCAATCACATCCAGCACTTCGTTAATTTCCTGTTCTGATTTTATGGTAACCAATTTATTGCGGAACTCTTTAATATTGGGTAAGCCTTTCAGGTAATTGGCATAATGCCGGCGCATTTCATTGATGCCGGTAACAGGCCCTTTCCATTCCACAGATTTTTGTAAATGCTTGCGGCAAACCGCTACCCTGTCTTCAATAGTTGGCGCCGGCAGATGCTCACCTGTTTTTGCAAAATGTTTGATCTCGTTAAATATCCAGGGGTATCCGATAGCGGCACGGCCAATCATGATGCCATCCACACCATAGCGGTTTTTATAATCTACTGCTTTTCCCGGACTGTCAATATCGCCATTTCCAAAAATGGGAATGTTGATTCTTGGATTCTCTTTCACTTTGCCGATTAATGTCCAGTCGGCTTCACCTTTGTACATCTGTGTACGGGTCCGTCCATGTATGGCTAATGCTTTGATGCCAACATCCTGCAATCGTTCGGCCACTTCTTCAATATTTTGGGTATTATTATCCCACCCTAATCTTGTTTTTACAGTAACGGGTAAGGAAGTTGATTTTACTACAGCGGCAGTTAATCGAACCATTAAGTCAACATCTTTCAATACACCGGCTCCGGCACCTTTTAGTGCTACTTTTTTTACAGGACAACCAAAGTTGATGTCTAATAAACCCGGATTGGTGACTTCTACAATCCTGGCAGCTAAAGCAAGACTTTCCTCATCACCACCAAAAATCTGAATACCTACCGGCCTTTCGTAATCGAAAATATCTAGCTTTTTACGGCTTTTAATGGCATCCCGTATCAATCCTTCGGATGAAATAAATTCCGTGTACATTAAATCCGCACCTTTATCCTTGCAAACAGCCCGGAATGGCGGGTCGCTTACATCTTCCATCGGTGCCAGCAGCAACGGGAAGTCAGGAAGTTCTATGTTACCTATCTTTACCATTTTACAGAGTGTTTCATAGCTTCAGCGAGGAAGCACAAACGGCGAATTTACAACCAAAAAACAGAGTTTACTAATGCAGGGAGTATTAAAAGCAAAATCAGGAGGGAATCAATTTTTATTATTGATCAGTATTACACTGGCCAGTTTTTTTATTCTGGGTCTGGCGGGCACATTGGCTTTATCATCTATAACAGGCATTAGTATTGACAAAATGGGTGATCTTGCTAAAATGGATTTTACAAAACCGGAAACAATTAATTTGATCAGGGGAATGCAGGTGGTGCAGTTTGTCAGTTTGTTCCTGGTACCCACTTTTATTTGTGCAAAACTTTTCAGTTCAAACACCCGGAAGTATCTTGGTTTCAAAGCACCCTCACATGCAGGATATTTTTTGGTGGGTATTGGTGTAATGTTATTGTCAATTCCGCTGATTAATTTATTGGGAGAGTTGAATAAGAATGTACAGTTTCCATCTGCCATTGAAAAATGGATGAAGAGCAGTGAAGCGGAAGCGGCAAAAACAATTAAGGCCCTTTTATCAAAGCAAACATTCAAGGACCTTATCTTAAATATAATTTGCATAGCGGGGTTGGCCGCTGTTGGTGAGGAATTACTTTTCAGGGGTATTGTACAACGGTTGCTGACAAAAATGTTTAAAAGTCCCTGGGCGGGCATCATCATAGCTGCCATACTTTTTTCAGCATTGCACATGCAATTTTATGGATTTCTTCCAAGATTCGTTCTCGGCATTCTGCTAGGATTGATTTTTTGGTATAGCGGAAGTTTGTGGCCGGCCATTGTTGCCCATTTTGTATATGATGCATTTTTTATTATCGTTCTTTATTTCAAGCCAGAAATGATAAATGATGATGCTTCTGTAAAACTACCTGCATTGGCTATGGGAGCGACTATAAGTTTGGCATTTGTTACTTTTTTGGTTGTATGGATGAGGAAAAAATCTGTTACAACTTACAACGAAGTTTATGCAGAAGATAATGTTCCTGTAAAAGACCACCCCTTCTAATCAGTTTATCTATGGCATTCAACTGGCAAACATTTAAGACAAGAACGTTAACAGCCATCATTTTTGCAGCAGTAATGCTAACTGGTTTGCTCTGGAACCATTGGAGTTTTTTTATTTTATTCTCTATTATTCATTTTGGCTGCTGGTGGGAATATTTTAAACTCACAGAAAAGATTTACAACACTTCTTTTCATCCGTACACAAAACTAGGAATGATGGTAATGGGCTATGGATTGATGCTTTGGTTTTGCAGCCCAGTATTTCAAATCAATAATTATGGATTGAAAGAGAATTTATCATTGCCGGTATCTGCAGCAGGATTTGCTTTATTAATGATTGGAATTTTTCAAAAAAATAATATTCAGCTAAAAAGTTTTGGAATGGCGATGCTTGGGATATTATATATATCATTGAGTTGGGGATTAATGATGGATTTATATGGAATAGAAACGGGGAATCCCGTCATCATGAAAGTGCAAAGAGTGTATCAGATTTATTTTCCAATAATTGTTATAGGAAGTATGTGGGTAAATGATACGATGGCCTATTTAGTTGGTTCATTTATTGGTAAAACACCCTTGTCAAAAATTTCTCCCAAAAAAACATGGGAAGGCACCATAGGAGGAATTATTTTAGCTACAACCATTGTCGGGTTCGTTTCTTATATAAATGATGATTGGTTTGTCTTTGGCCAATCATTAGTTTTTTGGATAGTATTAGCGTTGATTGCTACCATTGCCGGCACAGCAGGCGACTTACTCGAATCCAAACTAAAACGAATGGCAGGTGTTAAAGACAGTGGCTCTCTTATG
>JBARSW010000353.1:0-5477 GCA_049644925.1 Chitinophagaceae bacterium
TTCCATAAAATCCTGTGGAAACATTATACGAAATAATGTATTCAAAGAATGCCAGGGTGCAGTTGTACTTCGGCATGGTAATAATAATACGGTAGAAGGAAATATTTTTTTAGGTAATGGTAAAGAAAGCACTGGTGGCGTACGGGTAATTAATGAATGCAACTGGATTGTCAATAATTTCTTCAGCAATTGCCGGGGTGAAGGATTCCGTTCGCCACTGGCCATCATGAATGGCGTATTCAATTCACCCCCTAATCGTTACTTACCGGTTAGAGATGCCGTTATTGCCCATAATACTTTTTTTAATTGCAATGCCTTTAGTTTAGGCGAAGGAAGTGATACAGAGAGAAGTGTGGCACCCAAAAATGTATATCTCTTTAATAACGTCTTTTTTACTGAAAAAGAAAGAACACTGTGCTACAAATATGATAAGACGGACAGCATCTTTTTTTCCGGTAATATTTTTAACAGCCCGTTTCAGCCACCGGGTTTACCTGGCTTTGATAAGCGAAATATCTCCCTGCAGAAATGGTCAGTTTCAGGATTTCCGTTTTATAAAACAACCCAAACAAAAAAGGTAATATCAGATTCCCTGCAACAGCTGGCAAAGATCAGGATTCAAAAAGGTTTCCCGGCTTCAACAGGTTGTGATGATTTGAGTTATTTCAAAACACTGTACAACCAATCAAAGAGAATGGGTATTCAATGGAAACCTACTCCGACACAAAAAGAAACAGTAAAGGCTAAACCCGTTCAATGCAAAGATGCTGTTGATTTATATAAATATTTAACAAGCAATGCTACTGAAAGTATTGTTCAACTAACCGGAACGGAATATATTTTTGACCAACCTTTAATCATCAGTAAAAACACCACTATCCGGGGATCTGCCTCCACTATTATTTTTAAATCAGTTAATATATTGGGTTCGTTGTTTGAAATAAAGGGAAGCAGTATGCTGAAACTGGAAAATCTTAAAATTAATGCGGACCCATTGCAACTCAACCACTTCATTAATGCTGATTCAGGAGGTACTTGTATTCATTTCAAACTTTATATAAATAATTGCAGGGTCAGTGGTTTACAGGCTATATCATTTTTTACCGCCCAAAAGTATAGCTATGCGGATGAAATCAGCATCAGCAATACCACATTCAGATCAAATACCTGCAACTTATTCAGCCTGAAAGATGAACTGGATAATAAAGGCTATTACAATGTAGAGAAAATAGTTATAGAAAATTGCCTGTTTGAAAACAACAACGGATCTCTGTTGAATATATACCGTGGAGGAAATGACGAAAGCACCATGGGGCCAAAACTTTTTTTTACCAATAACAAAATAAAATCTTGTAATAATAGTGTTGAATTGATAAAACTGTTTGGCGTGCAGCAATCTTCTTTCTTAAATAACAGCTTTACCGGTTCCAACCAAAATAAAGAAGTACTTATTTATATTGACAATGTAAGAGCAGCTCACCTGCAAAAAAACAATACATTGATAAACAGCGGTGTCATTACTGTAAACAAATTTGTAAATAAAACAATTAAATAAAAGCTAATCACCAGGTTCACCAAGAAAATTCTTTATACGCTGGCATAAAAAAACTCCCCGGTAAATGGGGAGTTTGATATACTAAGCAATTGGTAAGTGGTTTTTATAAATCTGTAATTGGTTTGTACTTCGGTACCAAAAATTTCATTACGAACCAGGCAATTAAATAGGCCACAGCACAAAAAGCAAACATGATGGTGTAGCCGGTTTCAATATGTCCCAGTGCCTTATAATGGTCGAACAATGCACCGCCAATCTTGGTAACGATAACACCACCAATTCCTCCGGCCATTCCCCCTATTCCTATAATAGAAGCTACTGCTTTTTTAGGAAACATATCAGATACAGTAGTAAAGAGATTGGCACTCCATGCCTGGTGGGCTGAAGCCCCAACACCGATAAGCAATACCGGCATCCAGAAACTGATATGGCCCAGTGGTTGTGCCAACAATACCACCAAAGGAATAAAAGCAATCAATAACATGGCCCGCATTCTTCCATCATAAGGCTGGTATCCTTTTTTTATAAAATAGGCAGGAAAGTAACCGCCGCCTATACTGCCGAACATGGTCATACTATAGAGTACGGATAATGGCAGCATAATTTGCGTACCCGTCATGTGATACTGATCCTTTAAAAAGGCAGGTAACCAGAACAGGAAAAACCACCAAACACCATCGGTCATAAATTTACCGAAAGTGAAAGCCCATGTTTGTTTGTATGCCAACAATTTAACCCAGGATACTTTTTCTTTTTTGGTATCAGCTGCTTCAACAGCTTTTTCATCATGGTCGCTGTTGATATATTCAAATTCAGCGGCAGATAATCGTTTTTGCTTCTCCGGTTTTTCATAATAGAACAACCAGAAAAACATCCAGAGAAACCCTATACCACCAATAATTACAAATGCAGATTCCCAACCCCAATGTTCTGCAATCCAGGGAACAGTCAATGGCGCAAGTATGGCTCCTACATTAGCTCCGGAATTAAAAATGCCGGTGGCAAATGATCTTTCTTTCTTGGGAAAATATTCTGCGGTGGCTTTTATAGCAGCCGGAAAGTTTCCGGCTTCGCCAATGGCCAGCACAGCTCTCGAAAAAATAAAACCCAATACTGAAACCGGTACAGCAGCAATACCTATCCAACCCAGGGTACTGACCAATCCATTACCAATGGGAATTGCCAGGGCATGTATAATAGCACCGATTGACCAGATGATGATTGCCCAGGTATATCCTTTTTTGGTACCCAGTTTATCAATAATCCTTCCGGCAAACAACATAGCAATGGCATAGGTAAACTGAAAGGCAGAAGCAATATTTGCATATTGACTGTTGGTCCATCCAAATTTGTCTTCGAGGGTTGGTTTTAATAAACTCAACACCTGACGGTCCAGATAATTTACGGTGGTGGCAAAAAATAACAGGGCACAAATCGTCCACCTGTATTTTCCAATCGTTTCTTTGATCATAATTAAAATTTTGTCTCCAACCTTGCCTGCCGACAGGCAGGCGCTAAAGAGGATTCAGTTAATCTTCAGAGATCAGAGTTATTTTATTTTTTTATCAACGCTATTATTTCCAGAACTTCTTTTGTTGCTGATTCAATGGTGGAATAGTCCTTTGCTTCCATTAATTTTTTGCTGATCAATTTACTACCCATTCCTACTGCACAAACACCAGCCTTATACCAGCTTTCAATACTTTCCTTTGTGGTATCTACACCACCGGTTGGCATAAACAGGAGTTTTGGAAAGATATCTTTTATTGTGGTCAAAAACTCAGTACCCAGAATATTTCCGGGGAATAATTTGATAAACTTTACTCCTGCATTTTCAGCGGCAATGATCTCAGTCGGAGTCATGCAACCGGGAGCATAAAAAATATCATTAGCTACGCAATATGCCGCTACTTCGGGCACAAACCCGGGACTTACTAAAAAGTCTGCTCCGGCAGCCATATAATCATTTGCCTGTTGCATATTCTTAATGGTGCCAACACCTAAAAGTAAACCTGGCATTTCGGCATTTCGTAATGCCACCATTTTTGTAAAATTACTGAGTGCCGCATCGCCACGGTTGGTGTACTCCACAGCTTTAATGCCTGCCCTGTAAATAGCCTTCAATATATCCAGGCTAATTTCTTCACTGGGATTAAAGTATAATGGCAGTATGCCCTGGGCAATTATTGATTCCGTAATTTTTTGTGTTTTACTCATGAGTTATTTTTTTGCCACTAATGCACTAATAAAAACCATATTAGTGTATTCGTGACTTTAATAATTAAATTTTTACTTTTATCACCAATTTTTTAATCTCTCCCTCACCAATCATCGGGGCATGCACATCTTCGGGAAAGAAAATGGCAAACTGCCCATCGGTTAATTGAAAAAACATATCCGGTTCATCGCTGAAAAACAAAACATCTTTTTCTTCGTTGTAATCTCCATTGGGAGAAACACATTTTTCCCTGGGTTTCCAACCCATCGTTTCCACCCCATTAATACAAACCTGTATATCAATGTTTTTATTATGACATTCAAATTTCTCACAGCTAACTTCTTTTGTTTTACCCGGTCCTTTAGCAAAAATGGCTTTTAGCCCTTCACTGATATCTGATTTTCCATCGGGTTCATTAACCAGGTCTGTTTTACCTATAAACTCAAATGCTTTTTCGAATAAAGGATGTACTGAAAAGTATTTTGCTGCATTTGCGATTGTATCGACTATCATAATTGTGTTGTGCTTTAGAGAATTTCTGATTTTAATGAACAATAAACTTCAAACCTCAAACCATAAACTTTTAACGTTGCACCCTTCCACTTCCATCGCCTTTCATCAACTCTTTCACTTCACTGAGAGTAGCATGATTCAGATCACCGGTGATCGTGTGCTTTAATGCCGAAGCCGCAACACCAAACTCTGCAGCTTCACCCATTGGCATACCGGTAACCAATCCATAAATCAATCCACTGGCAAAGCTATCGCCGCTTCCCACCCTATCCACAATGCGGACATTGTATTGTTTAGTGTGATAAAATTCACTACCATCATATACTAATGCACTCCAGCCATTATCACTGGCACTATGGCTTTCTCTTAAAGAAGAGGCAATGAACTTGAATCCGAATTTTTCTTTCATTTGCCTGAACACATCTTTGAAACCATCGAGGTTTAATTCTCCCTTTGTTACATCAGTATGCGCTGCTTTAAAGCCGAGAGTAGTATCAGCATCTTCTTCATTTCCTATACATACATCCACATACTGGCAGAGCCTTGTCATCACTTCTCTTGCTTTTTCTTTGCTCCATAACTTTTTTCTGTAGTTAAGGTCTATACTGGTGGTAATGCCTTTTGTTTTAGCAGCTTTTAATACTGCTTCGGTTAATGCTGCTGCTTTATCACTCAGGGCCGGGGTAATTCCGGTTGTATGAAACCAGTCAGCACCTTCCAATATTTTATCAAAATCAAATTCTGAAATATCCACATCGGCAATAGAAGCACCGGCACGGTCGTACACTACCTGGGATGCCCGCATAGAAGCACCTGTTTCCAGGAAATAAATTCCCAGTCTTTCTCCACCTCTTACAATATATTGTGTGTCTACTCCATAACGGCGAAGGTGATTAATGGCAGACTGTCCAATGGGATTGTTGGGTACTTTGGTTACAAATGTGCCCTTAAGACCATAGTTACATAATGCTGCTGCTACATTGGCTTCTCCACCTCCATAAGTAATATCAAAGGTGTCGGCCTGTACAAAACGTTTGAAATCGGGAGTTGATAACCGTAACATAATTTCTCCCAGTGTTACTACTTTTTTTGACATCTTTTTCCCCCATCCCCTAAAGGGGAGCTAATACTATTCAGGGGTTAGAATAGTTTTTTTTATTAATAATCTTATTTTATAACAATATTTATTTC
>JBARSW010000354.1:0-2810 GCA_049644925.1 Chitinophagaceae bacterium
TACAAAATCATGTACAGCATACTGCCTGGATGGTAAGTACCGAAGCCGGTGCTGCTGTTTGCGAAGCCACCATTGCCGAAGTGTATAAAGAAATGAAAGACCTGCGGGAAGAATTGGTAGATGCAGAAGAATTATTATTGGTCAGGAATTTTATGATGGGTGGCTTACTTGGCGACCTCGATGGGCCTTTCCAGATAATTGGCCGGTGGAAGAATATTGTATTGAACAATCTTACGGAACAATATTTTTATGATTCAATTAATACAATAAAAAATATTACTGCAGAAGAGTTGCAGGCCCTTGCACAAAAATACCTGCAGCCCGAAGATTTTTATGAGTTAGTGGTGGTGTAGTTTTTCAACACTGATTTTTTGAGTTAGACGAGTTATACAGAGAAGTAAAAAAAACTTAATATTTCATTTTCCCTGTTATTATTAAATCCATTACTGCAGAAGAGCTGCAGGAACTTGCTTAAAAGTTCTTGCAGCCCGAATATTTTTATGAATTTGGGGGTAGTGTAATATTATTGCTTGATAAATATCTTATTAAATATTTCATCTTTCCCGGTTTCAAGCTGCAAGCTATACAAGCCGGGTTTTAATCCGCTAAGGTCAATCAAACCGCCCGCTGGTGTTGTAAGAAGTACTAATTTACCTGCAGCATCATAGATTCTTGCGGGGTTAAATTGTGCTCTTTCGGGCAAAGTAATATAAAGAACATCATGGGCAGGGTTTGGGAATATTGTTATATCGTCTTTTCCTCTTTTTTCTTTTATTACTATTAATCCGGAATACTCATAACGACCATCAAAATCAACTTGTTTTACCCTGTATACTGTATTGCCAGTACCAGGCGTTGCATCAGTATAGGAGTAAGTGTTTCTTCCGCCGGATTGAAGTGCAGATTGAAGATTTATTGCGCTAAAATTTATCCCATCTTTACTCTTTTCAATATAATATTTATCAGCTTTTGTTTCATTTTCAGTAATCCATTTCAAATCAACTGCACCGTTTATTTGTTTTTCTCCTGTAAATGACAACCATTTAACGGGCAAAACTCCGGGACAATTTGCACCAGACAAATTAACTCCTGCCAATTGTGGAGTTCCGAATGTAAAAGTGATAGTAAGTGGCTCCCATAATATAAGGGCTACTGCATAATAATGGCCTGCAGTTGTGGAGACTGAAGATTCAACACCAGGCCCGGTGGGTCCGCCCGGATTGTATGATATATCACAACCAACTTGTGTCCATCCGGAAGGGCTTATTGGACAGGCGGTTCCAGTCAGTGATACTCCCATGTCAAAAACAATCCAATCAAGATCGGCAGCGCATGAGAAAGACTGTGTGTAGTTACCGCCAGATGGCGAATAAAAGATTTGCCAGAATGTTTGCTTTCTGGGATAAGTGTTATAACAACCCCATTCTGCTCCGGACGACTCATCGGGTAAGGTACCATCTGTAGTAACAGTCTTATTGGAAGCACAACCTAATGAAACACAATTCTGTGCAGAAATACTATTTAAGAAAATGAAAAAGGATACAAAAATGTAGAAAAGTCTCATGGTAATAATTTTTTTGAAAATTATTCGAAACATAAATTGGTATTTTGTGTTTTCGATGAATCAGGGAAAAATATCGGTGAAGTGTTAATTTGCATAGTCAATATTAATAGTCCGTTTATAATTTGAATTCAGTAACATGACTTTCGACCACAAAAATCTAACCAACGAACAGCTTATTTCTTTTTATAAACAACTGCTATGGCCCCGCATGATTGAAGAAAAAATGCTGGTGCTGCTGCGGCAGGGAAAAATTTCTAAATGGTTTAGTGGAATAGGTCAGGAAGCTATCGCCGTAGGCGCAACCTTAGCCTTGCAAGATGACGAATGGATAATGCCCATGCACCGAAACCTCGGTGTGTTTACCTGCCGTAATATGCCGTTGAGTAAATTGTTTATGCAATGGCAGGGTGCACAAGAAGGATACAGCAAAGGAAGAGAAAGAAGTTTTCATTTTGGCAATAAACAACATCATATCTGCGGGATGATATCACATCTCGGCCCGCAATTAGCTATTGCTGATGGAATAGCTTTAGCACATAAACTCAGAAAAGAGAATAAAGTATCATTAGCATTTACCGGTGAAGGCGGAACCAGCGAAGGCGATTTTCATGAAGCATTAAATGTGGCAGCGGTATGGGATCTGCCTGTAATCTTTGTTGTTGAAAATAATGGATATGGATTGAGTACGCCAACGCATGAACAGTACCGTTGCATAAGTTTAACAGACAAAGCCAAAGGTTATGGTATGGAAGGTGTGCAGATAGACGGAAATAATATTTTAGAAGTCTATGATACCATAAAAGGCGTAAGGGAATATTGCCTCCGCAATCAGAAGCCCTATTTAATTGAAAGCCTCACTTTCCGCATGCGGGGACATGAAGAAGCAAGCGGAACTAAGTATGTACCACAAGACCTGTTCAGGCTGTGGGAGATGAAAGATCCTATTAAAAACTATGAACAGTTTTTGATTGAAACTGGTGTAATAAATGAAACAACAGTTGCAGAGATAAAAAATGAATTTAAAGATAAAATAGAAAGTGAATTAGCGATTGGTTCCAATACAAAACCCGTGGTGGTGGATACAGAAACGGAGTTAGAGGATGTGTATGCAGCCCCCTCTAACTCCCCGCAAGGGGGAGAACCCAATTCACAGCCCTTGCTTGTTGACAATTCCTCTGTAAATAGTGAAATAACTTTATGCAGGGTTAGTGCGAAGATGGCCTCCCCCCCGAGGGGAGGTCGGGAG
>JBARSW010000355.1:0-1724 GCA_049644925.1 Chitinophagaceae bacterium
CTGCTGCACCGGTATATTTTTCTGATGCAGCTAATGGTGCACATGAATGGCTGATTGAATTTGAAAAAGCACCACCTGACCTCAATGCTTTTACTGGTGAATTAGATGCTGCACTAAAAAGCATTAACAGCGATTATGAAGCCAAGCGGCATAAGAGCATAGCATTGCGAATGCCCATTGTACATTCTTTTAAAAAAGGAACTTTTAATGAATGGTTACGCCAAAAAGGAAAGCTCGGCGGACAACATAAAATACCAAGGTTAAGCAATGAAAGAACCCTGGTGGATGAAATTCTGAAAATGAATACTATTACATTTGTCAATAATTAAATAAAAAACATACGTATGAAATTGCTTGAAGGAAAAGTTGCTATTGTAACCGGAGCCGCCCGTGGCATTGGCGAAGGAATTGCTTTAAAATTTGCAGAACAGGGAGCCAATGTTGCTTTTACCTATGTAAGTGACAGCAGTGCTGAAAAAGCAAAAGTTTTACAGGAAAGATTAATTAATAGCTACGGCATTAAGGCTAAAGGATATAAAAGCAATGCCGGTGATTTTGCCCAGTGCGAAGCATTTGTTGCAGATGTATTAAAAGAATTTGGCACCATAGATATTTGTGTAAACAATGCCGGTATTTCGAAAGACAACTTGTTGCTCCGCATGACACCGGAACAATGGAATGAAGTAATACAGGTAAACCTGAATAGTGTTTTCTATATGACCAAGCAGGTTATCCGCCCGATGATGAAAGCCAGATCTGGTTCCATCATCAATATGAGTTCTATCATTGGAGAAATTGGCAATGCCGGTCAAAGTAGTTATGCTGCATCTAAAGCAGGTATTATTGGTTTTACCAAATCTGTAGCAAAAGAATTGGGAAGCAGAAACGTTCGTTGTAATGCTATTGCACCCGGTTTTGTGGAAACAGATATGACTTCTTATTTAAAAGATGGCGAAGGCGCTGATAAATACAAAGCAGGAATTCCTCTGGGAAAATTTGCTACTCCGGAAGATATTGCCAATGCTACGTTGTTTTTGGCAAGTGATATGAGTTCTTATATTACGGGGCAGACGTTGAGTGTATGCGGGGGCTTAAACATTTAACTAAGAGGTAAAAGAGAAAAGGAGGAAAAGAGTAATACTTTAATCTTGAAAAAACTATTTCAATAAATGAACTAACCGGGATCGTAATAAATCTTTGTATTAAAATTCATTCAAGAATTGGGCCGGGTTGTTTTGAAAAAGTTTATGAAGAAATTTTGTATTACGAATTAATCAAATTAGGCTTTAAAGTTCAGCGACAACTTTTGCTACCCATTCAATATGATGAACTTTTTATAAAAGACGCTTACAAAATTGATTTGCTTATAGAAGACAAACTGGTTCTTGAACTTAAGTCTCTTTTCCCGTTACCTCCTGTATATTTTAACCAAATTCATACACATCTATCATTACTAAATCTCAAACACGGAATGCTTATTAATTTTAAAGTTCCTTTAATGAAAGAAGGCATTCACAGAGTATTTAATAATTTCGGCAAAGAAGAGTTGACGTAGTCAACTCCCCCCATTTCTCCTTCTCTCTTTTAATCTCTTAGCTTAATCCCTCTTTTCTGAATATAACTATGCCACAATATCATCGCCGCAATTGTTCTGTACGGTCGCCATGGTTCAGCAATCTTCAGCATTTCTTCTTTGGTAACATGCTGATGTAATTGCTTTATAT
>JBARSW010000356.1:0-9623 GCA_049644925.1 Chitinophagaceae bacterium
TGATATCCGAACAGGACTACAAACATTCATCCCCAGTGAAAGTTTAACACCAGGACGGCTAAATTTCTTCCATTTCAAACATTTCACCATGTTGGCCGATTTTGCTCATAATCCTCATGGAATGAAATTGCTTTGTGATTTTGTAAGCAAATTAGATTACCCAACCAAAATAGGTGTCATTAGTGGTACCGGCGATAGAAGGGATGAAGATATCAGGGAACTTGGAGAAATTGCAGCCCATCATTTTGATGAAATCATAATCCGTTGCGATAAAAATCTGAGGGGCAGAACAGCTGATGAAATAATCGACCTGTTAAAGCAGGGAATCAATTCGGTTAATCCGGACTTACCGGTATTGACAATACCCAATGAAGACCAGGCATTAGATCACATTTATGAAAATGCAAAACCCGGTGCTTTATATACAATTATGTGTGATGTGGTGGCAAGGGCATTAGATAAAATAAAGGAATTGAAGGTGAGAGAGGAAAATGAAGGAAGCAGTTAGTTAATAGCCTTTAGCTTTTAGCCGTTAGCTGTTAGCTTTTACTTTGTAAATTTTTAATTAAAAATATGAGGAATTTTAAGGAGATAAAAGTCTGGCAAAAGGGATTCCAGATAGCTGTAAACAGTTTTAAAATAACAGAATCATTTCCCCAACAGGAAAAATTTGGGCTTTCATTACAAATAAACAGGGCCGGTGTCTCAATACCATCAAATATTGCTGAAGGCAGTAGCAGAACCAGTGATAAAGACTATAACCGTTTTATAGAAATTTCTCTGGGCTCTTCTTTTGAATTAGAAACACAGCTACTTATTGCTAAAGAAGTTAAATACGGTAATGAATCGTTGATAAATTCAACTTTAGAATTGCTTGCAGAAGAGGAAAAAATGTTAACTGCTTTTAGTAGTACCCTTACAAAAGGGAGGTAGTTTTCCTGCTAAAGGCTTAATGCTAAGAGCTAACAGCTTTTTTAAAAATCCATTTGGGAGAAAAGCCCGATAGCCCTATTTTTGCACTCCAATTTACGGATTGAGCTATGGTGTAATGGTAGCACTACTGATTTTGGTTCAGTCAGTTAAGGTTCGAATCCTTATAGCTCAACAAAAACCCCGTCTCGTTTGAAACGATACGGGGTTTCTTTTTATCAGGCCTTACCTGATTAGTGCAATATTTCCTTTCTTAAAGATTGTATTCCCGTTGAAATCAACCCCTTCTGCCATAAAAACATAGTTATTGGTTCCCTGTATCATCCCATTAATTCTTCCGTCCCAACCTTTGCCTATCTGCTTGGTACTGAATACCAATTGGCCCCACCGATTAAACAACCGGAAATAATTCAACTGTTTTATACCAATACAAATGGGAAAAATCAAATCGTTCAATCCATCTCCATTGGGAGTAAAGGCCGTTGGAACAAATAAATCCGGGCCGGTTTTAAAAATGGTCACAATAATATTGTCTTCTCCATAACAGCCAGCAGGATCTGTTGCCCTTACAATATACATTATGGATTCGCCCATGTTTGTATTCAACGTGGCAACCGGGTTGCTGATATTTGTAAAATTTAACCCGGTAGCCGGCCTCCAGCTAAAATTATTTGCTGCCGGAAAGTTTACCGTTGCATTTAGTTGTAATGGCTGATTGGCAACTACAGAAGTGTCATTCCCAGCAAATACTATAATGCGTGGTGAAACATCCACATGAAATGTATCTTTTAAAGAGTTCGGGCAACCTGCATTTGTAACAGAAAGAATGTAATCAGTTGTTTTGGATGGGGAAGCAATAGCATTAATAACAAATGGAAGGCTTCCCACTGTACCGCTTCCCTGGATAGACAACGTACCTGAATTACTCCAGGTATAATTCGTTCCCCGGTTAATAATAGCTTGCAGTGGGGTGGTCTGTCCAACACATATTGCTGCAATGTCAGGACTTATTCCAGCATCCGGAAAAGGAACATTGATAAAATTAATTGAGGCAACAGTACTTGTATCAGCCGGGCAAACCCCGCTTTTTAATATTGTTCTGAAATATCTTGTCTGATTTATACTATTGGTGCTATAAGATGTGTCATTTTTAACAGGAATAAAATCATTCCAGTTTATGTTATCAGTTGATTGTTGCCAGTTAAGAATCGCACCGGTACTACCGGATAATGTTAATGTATTAACTGTATTTTCTCCCAGGCAAACATTAGTATTAGAGGGGCTTAATACTCCTCCGGTTGATTTGGGGTCGACTATGATTATAGCAGCGGCACTTGTATCTATTCTGCAGGTACTTCCATTTTGCACCCTTGCCCTGTATTGTGTTGTCTGTACGAGATTTTGAGCAGTATATGTATTTAGTGTGTTTGGAATTCCAGACCAGTTAATCCCATCATTTGATGAAATCCAGTTTAAAATATTGCCAACTGACCCACCTAAAGTTAAGACTGTGCTATTGGTACCGGTACAAACTGTATTGTCACTGTTTACCTGGCCTGCAATTGTAGGCGGGTTGGTTGATACATTAATTGTTGCCCTTAAGTCTGCACAACCATTAATTTCATGAGCCGTAATAACTCCTCCTGTGTTTCCTGCTGTGACATTTATTATGTTGCTATTTGCTCCTGAATTTATAATCCATCCGGCAGGAACAGTCCAGTTATAAACTGCATTGGCTAATGCTGGTATTGAAAAAGTTGCTGTACTATTGGTACAGGCCACCGGGTTACCGCTAATTTCAAGCCCCGCACAGGTATTTCTTAGGGCAACATAAGCATAAGCAAAATGAGCCCCTGGTGTACAATTCACCGATTCAAAAGTCAACGTAACCTGACTGCCACGGAATGGAGATAAATCAAAAGTTACTTCTGTCCAACCCTTTGTCCATACATCCTGCAACAAAGTTCCTCCTGTATTATTCTGACCTGAATGCGAAAGAAAAAAAACCGGGCTTACAGAAAATCCATTCGCTACTGCTGTGGCTGAATCAAGAGTTGCCCCGGTAGATCCGCCACCTGAATTATTAAATGTTGGTAAATAATATTGGGGAGATGCACAGGAAATAACACTATCAGCCGTTCTTAAGGTAGCCCTGAAAAGTGGTTGCTGGTCTGAGTTATGAGTACCATTCTCCAATACCATGGCATATGCATACGTCATGGTGTATGGAACCAAAGCCGAGCCTGCAGGTACATTTATGGTGTAAGAAACAGTCCGTGTAAAACCGCCAGGGTTACTTATTGCAGAACCTGATCCTTGCCGGTAATCCCAGGATGTTGCAGAAGAACCCAGCTTCACTGAATAATTATAAGCATACCCATTAATAGTTGGAATAATTGGAAACCCTCCAAAAAGATCTGTACCCTGGTTGGTAATAACCTGGATACCAGTTGTGGTTATACTATACTCAGGAATGGAGGTAACTCCACTATTGGGAGCAGGATAGGTCAACCCGGCTCCATTAACTAATCCGGTACTGGCAGACCATGAGGATAAACTACCAACTGAGAAATTAATATTATCAGGGCAAGTCTGAGACTGAGCATTACCTGAAGCGCAGCTTAAAACAGTAAAAAAAAGGACCAGGAGAAATTTAAGCTTACTATTGAATCCTTTTTTAATATATTTTGCTTTGATCTTCATTTATAAGTAGTTCATATTTTTAGACAGGAAACACTTTCTCATAAACGTAAAACTAATTTTGATATTACGACTGCATCAAAAATTAAGCTAATTCCTGAATTTCTGACAATAAAATGAAACCAAATTTATTATTTCTCATTTGAAAAGTATCCATTATTACTTTAAACGCTTTATAAGTAACGACTAAACAACAAAAAAGGTTCTCCCATGGCTATTATATGCCAGAAATATTTGAACTAATTGATTATAACAATTGATTGATGTTTAAGAAAAATTAGCCGTAGTATGCTTTTTTGAAATTTCAACGACTCTGTGAGAAAGATATTTGACTGGCCTGAATATTTAACCACCAGCTATTTAGTTAATAGTGAAATACAAGTTGAAAGACTCGTTTTCCAATCTTTTAGCTTGATATTATATACTAATGTAATTTTTGATTTGTCCAAAGCTGAATAAGCAGGTCTTTTTGCCGGTGTAGGATATTGTGAGGTTGGAATCGGATTTATTTTACATGTACTTCCAATCAATTCCTTTATTGCTACTGCGAAATCAAACCAGTTAATGACACCCTCATTTGTATAATGATAAATTCCGGCTTCAAATTTACCCGAAGAAATAATTTCCATAATTACTTCAGCCAGGTCTGCCGCATAGGTAGGAGAACCTACCTGGTCATTCACTACATTTAACATGTCCCTCTCTCCCATCAACTTCTTCATTGTTTTCACAAAATTATTACCGAATTCAGAATACACCCATGAAGTACGAAGAAGTATTGTTCCCGGATTGTTGTAAAAAGCAAGTCTTTCCCCTTCTAACTTTGATGCGCCATATACACTTTGGGGATTTGTTTTATCATCAGTTTTATAAGGCACAGATGCTGTGCCATCAAAAACGTAATCGGTTGAAATATGAATAAACCGGGTATTAAATTCATTGCAGATTGCTGCCAGAAAACCAACGGCGTCTGCATTTACTTTGTAAGCAATTTCTTTATCAGATTCTGCCTTGTCAACGGCTGTATATGCTGCACAATTAACCAGGAAATGAGGCTTTTGAATATTAAAAAAATGTCTCACCGTCTCAAAATCGAGAATAGAAAGATCATCTTCCGATAAAAAAATATAATCAAAAGCCGGGTAAGAAGCGGAAAGCTTTTGAAGTTCTGTTCCCAGCTGTCCGGTAGAACCAGTAACCATTATTTTCACAACAGCCTCACCATTTCCTTTTTCTATTGGCAACATTTTCGTTTAATTTATGAGAAAATAAAGGTATTAGCACAATTTTTAAACCCCGGAAAGGTCATATCTTTTTCAGAAACCAACGCCTGTTCTGCAGGAACTTTCCAGTCAATATTAAATTCCGGATCATTATAAATTATTCCTCCTTCACTTTCCTTGTTATAAAATGCATCACACTTATACATTACTTCAGCCTTTTCACTCAATACAGAAAAGCCATGTGCAAATCCTTTTGGAATAAACAATTGTCTTTTATTTTTTGTTGACAAAACTTTACTGAAACTTTTTCCAAAGGTGGGTGAACCTTTTCTGATATCTACAACAACATCCAGTATTTTACCCCTCAGTACTCTTACTAGTTTCGTTTGAGCATAAGGAGGTAATTGATAATGAAGCCCCCTGATTACACCATAAGAGGAGGAAGACTGGTTATCCTGCACCCAACGGGTATCAATACCCTGCTGCTGAAATATTTTTTCATTATAAGATTCAAAAAAATAACCCCTGCTATCCTCAAACACTTTTGGTTCAAAAACTAATAATCCGGGAAAATCTGTTTCAATAAATGGCATAATTAAAGGCTCCAATAAGTTCTGTTATTAATTTTATTACGGTAAATACCTTTCAGGTCGGCTATCATTGCATGCGGCTTTGTAATGGCAGCAAAGTAGTTTTCATCAAGGTGCTTATATTCTTTATGCGGTACTGGAATAATGACTGCATCATAATCATTGGCCATCTCTTTCACCAAACCAAATCCATATTCATGCATTAATTCATCGGAATCAGCATGAGGATCCTCCACATCAACATTCACATAAAATTCCTTTAATGCTTTTACCACATCACTCACTTTTGAGTTACGTATATCACTTACATCTTCCTTAAAAGTGGCCCCCTTGATTAATACTTTTGCGGACTTTACATCTCCATTATTTTTAATAATATGCTGAATTATTTTATGGGCCACATATTTTCCCATATTGTCATTAATATTCCGACCTGCTAAAATTACTTGTGAATGATATCCCAGCTCTTTGGCCTTATAGGTCAGGTAATACGGATCAACACCAATACAATGTCCACCCACTAATCCGGGTTGAAATTTCAGAAAATTCCATTTTGTACCTGCTGCTTCAAGCACTTCGTAAGTATTGATATTCATCTTATCGAAAATAACAGACAACTCATTCATCAGTGCAATATTCAGATCCCTTTGTGTATTCTCAATAATCTTAGCCGCTTCTGCTACTTTAATTGTTGAAGCCCTGTGTACACCGGCTTTTACAACCAATTCATATGTTTTGGCAATCTCTTCTAATGATTCAGCATCACAACCGGAAACCACTTTTACAATGGTGGCCAATGTGTGATTTTTGTCGCCCGGATTTATACGTTCTGGTGAATAACCCAGTTTGAAATCACCAATATTTTTAAGGCCTGATAGCTTTTCAATAATAGGCAGACAATCTTCTTCTGTACAACCAGGATAAACGGTTGATTCAAAAACCACATAGTCTCCTTTTTTTATAACTTTCCCAACAGTATCAGATGCCCTTTGTACAGGTGTAAGATCAGGCACATTGTGTTCGTCTACTGGAGTAGGAACGGCAACAATGAAAAATTTTGCCTGCTGCAGAACATCTAACGAATCGGTGAAAGTTATATCGCAACCATCAAAATCCTCTTTCTCTAATTCATTACTGGGGTCAATTCCCTGCTTCATCATTTCTATTCTTTTAGCACTGATATCAAAGCCAATTACAGAAATTTTACGGGCAAACTCCAATGCAATGGGCAAACCAACATAGCCTAATCCGATAACAGCCAATTTTGCCTTTTTATCTATTAATTCCTGGTACATTTTTTTGTTACTTATAAATTTGAATACAAACTTTTTAAAATCACTTATTTGAAAATTCCAGCACTGTTGAAGAAATAAAACTCAACTGCTCTTCATCCAATTCTGTATGAATGGGTAAAGAAATTACTCTTTCGGTCAACCAGTCTGTAACCGGCATTGGTTGAGAAGCGACATCAAATTGCTCAAACATTTGCTGTTTATGTCCGGGTACCGGGTAATAGATCATTGACGGAATACCATTGGCAGCCAGGTGTTGTTTCAGCCCTTCTCTATCTATATCTTCCAGCAAAATGGTATATTGATGAAATACATGGTTTGAATAATCTGCACGGAAGGGTGTTGTAATCTTTGTATGCTTAGCAAATGCCTGGTCATAAAAATCAGCAGCGTTGCGCCTTGCAGTAATATACTCATCCAGGTGCGTTAATTTAATATCCAGGATTGCTGCCTGAATTGTATCCAGGCGACTATTACATCCAACCACATCATGATAATACTGCTTGCTCTGTCCGTGATTTGCCACCATTTTCATTTTTACAGCCAAATGGTCATCATTGGTAAAAATGGCACCGCCATCACCAAAAGCACCGAGGTTCTTGGAGGGATAAAAAGAAGTACAACCAATATGGCCGATGGTTCCGGTTTTTTGTTTTGAACCATCAGCGAAAATATAATCGCAACCAATAGCCTGAGCATTATCTTCAATTACAAAAAGATTATATTTCTGTGCTATTGCCATTATTTCTTCCATAGGCGCTGCGTGTCCATACAAATGCACGGGAACAATTGCCTTTGTTTTTGGAGTAATAGCTTTTTCTATTGCGGCAGGATCAATGCAAAATGTTTTTTCATCTACTTCCACAAATACCGGAGTAAGCCGTAATAAGGCGATAACCTCTGTTGTGGCAATATAAGTGAAAGAAGGAGTTATGACCTCATCGCCCGGTTGTAAGCCTAATGCCATCATAGCAATCTGAAGCGCATCAGTGCCGTTGGCACAAGGAATAGTATGCTTTACAGTAAGATAAGAAGAAAGGCTGGCAGCAAATTCATGTACAGGTTTGCCGTTAATAAATGCTGTACTTTCCATTACATTTAAAACAGCCCTATCCACTTCTGTTTTAATCTTATAATACTGAGTTTTCGTATCCACCATCTGTATCGGTCGCATAACTATTACTTTAAAAAGTTCAACTTTTCCCGACCAATTTTAAAAAAGTTCACAATTATTAAGATTGGTACCTGCTAGCCGGCAAAAGTAGTAAAAACAGGGTAGTTTACCTGATTGCTTTTACATTTGCAACCAGTTGCCACCAGACCCAAAAATTATTAATTGAAAATTCTATTATACAATATCTTCCTAATCCTGTTCAAGATCTCCATTCATATTGCTTCCTTATTTAAGTCAAAAGCAAAAAAATGGGTGAATGGCAGAAAAAATATTTTTCATAGGCTGGAAGAAAGCATTGGAAAGAATCAAAATATAATTTGGTTTCATTGCGCTTCACTTGGTGAATTTGAACAGGGAAGACCGGTTATTGAAGAACTTAAAGCCCGGTATAAAAATTATAAGATTTTACTTACGTTTTTCTCCCCTTCCGGATACGAAGTTCAGAAAGATTATAAAGAAGCAGATTGGGTATTTTATCTTCCCTTGGATGGCAGGAAAAACGCAAAAAGGTTTTTATCAATTGTACAACCTGCCTTAGTCATTTTTGTAAAATATGAGTTCTGGTATTATTATTTAAAACAAATTAATAAGCACAATACCAGGTTCCTGCTTATTTCCGCCCAGTTCAAAAAAGACTCTTTGTTTCAACGTATTTACGGAAGTTTATTAAAAAAGATGCTTTCCCGATTTGATCATTTGTTTGTACAAACGGAAGAATCCAGGGAAATGGCAGTAAATATGGGCTTGGCTGATATCTGCACTGTTTCCGGCGATACCCGTTTTGACAGGGTGATTGCGATTGCTGAGAAATTTGAACCAATCCCGCTGATTGAAAAGTTTATTGGGGAAAACCCGGTTGTTATAGCAGGCAGTACCTGGCCCGAAGATGAAGTAATTTTACAAAAGTCATTAAAACTTTTAAACAAATCCGAACTAAAACTTATCATTGCTCCGCATGAAATAAATGAAAAAAAACTGGCAGATCTGCAAAAACTTTTTCCTGATTCAATTCTTTATTCTAAGTTGAAATCCAGAATCCTGGTATCTGCTTCCTGTCTTATAATTGATAATGTTGGAATGCTTTCAAGATTATATAAGTATGGTACACTCACATACGTAGGTGGTGGTATTACCAAAAACGGTGTGCATAATGTTTTAGAAGCTGCTGTCTATAATAAAATCGTTTTGTTTGGCCCTTTTTATGAGAAATATTCGGAAGCGATAGGACTTTTAAAATCCGGGGGAGCCATTTCATTTATTGATAAAAAGAAGGACGGGATTGTGCTTTCACAATTGATCGAAACTTTGCTGTCAAAAAAAGATGAATTTGATACCAGAAGCAAAGCTGCAGGAGAATTTGTGCAATCAAATAAGGGAGCCACTCAAAAAATTATTCAGTTTATTCAAGAAAACCGCCTTTTGACCAACTGATCAAAATGCTGCACTGTTGTATTACTATTATTCCAACCAAGCTTAACTTTTAATTCCCTTGATATCCAGTATTCAGCTTCAGCATAGATATTAAAACTGTTGATTGTTTTCAAACAACGTTCATACATATTTTCGTCTCCCCTGAAAAGTTCATTAATAAAATGAAACCGGTCATTTATCCCGATTGCTTTTCTAAGATCCTTTATTGGCGTCTCTTTCAGCACTTCAACCCATTCTGTTTTTCCTTGTTTCAACTTGTCATTAATAGACTCAGATAGTTCGG
>JBARSW010000357.1:0-8705 GCA_049644925.1 Chitinophagaceae bacterium
ATATCTTATCATGCCAATTTTTATTGGTATTTCCTACAAAAAAACGACCAAGGTCCACATACTCACCACTGGAGCTAATGCAGATATAAGCCCCGCCATAATTCTCATTTTCATAAAAACAAACCTGGTTAGCATTTGGTGTAAAGGCCTGGGCATTCACTCTCGGGGAAGTGCCCATTATAATACCTGCAATAACTATTACTGCCGGTATGCTGGTAAATATTTTTTTCATAAAATGATCATTTATTGCTGTTAATATAAACACTTATCCGAATAATTACAATGATGTTCATTAAGTAATTCAATGATTTCTGTCAAACTATAATAACCCATTTTACACAGCTGTTAAAGTCCCTTATATGTGCAAAGGGTTCACTATCAGCCGGGTTGAGGACACTCTTTAACCTCTTTGTTGCTGGAGTATTGTTATACTACAAAGCCATCGTTCAACATAACACCGAGTGTTTTTTTCCGAAACCTTTCAAGGCGAAACAGACAGCGCTAAATATTTTTATAAACCAATGTTTAATACCTTCGGAGAATTCCAGTATTAATAACCGAGATTATGAGAAAAATAAAAATTAATTCCGCCCCGAAAACAGTGGCCATTTTTTTGCTTTTGTCAGCCTTAAGTTCCTGTTATATTGCAAGACAAAGCAAAATAATTGACAATTATTATAATAATCAATTGCCTGCCCCGGATAAAAAAAAGAAAAATGATATAAGTATTGTAAATGGATTAAAAAGTAACAACACCGTTATTTCAGTTACTACCGGAAAAACAAGTAATTTTTTACCTCTTATACTTTACTTTCAGGGGCATCACCGTTATATACACACACTTAATTCACAGATCCCGGCTACATATATTACCAATGCAATTAACAGTAATTCAAATAAAACATTATCAGACAAACTTAACGGAAGGAAACTTCAATTAACAATTGAGCAAGCCCCTATTTCGTTTGCAGATGTTGCTAAGTGGCATATGGTCTTACTCCTCGTTTCCTGGGAAAAACTTTATTTTGAACCGGATACCAATAACCTGGTTGTTTCTTATAAGGTTATGAAAAATGATATTGCGGAAAAAACAGGAAGCATGGAAGTAAAAAGCAATTTTACCAATAAAGGGAAGCGATATTTTCAATCGTTCAAATCTGGCATCAGCGAATATCTCGGTCAGTATGAAGTGAATCTTAAATTAATGACAAAAGAATTAATGAATAAATTGACTGAAGAATTATAACTTAAGAATCCATGAACAGATACACCTTTTTAAAATTAGTATTTGCTCTTTTATTTTCAGGTTCTCTTTATTGTCAATCCTGGAGGGAGCTTAATCCACCACCCAATATTTTTAATGATGATATCTATGCTATTGCAAGTGATAGTACCGGTACAATCTATGCAGGGGGAAAGTTTAAAAACAGTAATAATAAATTCATCGTTGCCAGGTGGAAGTCAGGCTCATGGGCTGAAATAGAGAATGGCACTGATTAATTAAAAGGAAACAACCCCATTTTTGGAATAGCTGTGGATAGAAAAGGATATGTATATGCAGCCGGGGCATTTTATAACAGCACTGGAAACTATTACGTGGCAAAATGGAATGATACCACATGGTCGCAGGTAGGTACTGGAGCAAATGCCTTAAACCCTAATGGTGCTATGTATGCGTTAGCTACTGATAATTTGAATAACGTATATGTAGCGGGTGGATTTTCAAATGCAGCAGGTAAACAATTTGTAGCAAAATGGAATGGAACCAATTGGACTGAATTAGGCACAGGAGCAAATGCGTTGAATGCAAACGGCATTATATATTCTCTGGTTACCGATGCTTCCGGCAATGTTTATGCAGCCGGTAGCTTCACGAATGTATCTGGCAAGCAATATGTTGCAAAATGGAATGGAACCAACTGGACTGAGTTAGGTACGGGAGCAAATGCATTAAATGCAAATGGGTTTATAAACAGTGTTAAAATTGATAATACGGGAAATGTTTGTGCAGCAGGATCATTCAGAAATGGTTCAAACGAATACTATGTTGCGAAATATAATGGAACATCATGGAGTGAAATCGGAAGCGGAGCTAATTCTATCCGGGCGAATGGTAATATAAACTCTATTGTGGTTACCAATACAGGAAATATTTATGCTGCAGGGTTTGGTACAAATATCAACGGAGGCACCAATGTTGTAAAATGGAATGGAACAAGCTGGAGTGAAGTGTTTAATGTTGGCGGAGCTTCCAATAGTGCTATTCGTTCCATTACGATCGACAGTACTGGAAATTTGTATGCAGGTGGAGATTTTAAAAATGTAAATAACCATTCTTATGTTGCAAAATGGAATGGAAATAACATGCATGAACTGGGAAAACAGGGTGAATATTTACCTTCAAATAATGGAATAAATTTAGTTACGACAGATATTCATGGAAATACATATGCCGTAGGTAATTTCTGGAGTACTCCGGGAACAACTGATGTTGCAAAATGGGATGGTGTAGGCTGGAAGCAATTAAAAAATAACACTCTCCCGGTATATGTAGAAAATATAGAAGCTATTACTACAGATAATTCAGGTAATTTGTACGTTGGAGGAAGATTTAAAAATCTTAGCGGTGAATATTATGTAGGCAAATGGGATGGAAATAATTGGATTGAACTGACAAATAGTGCTGCCCCGCTTCATGCTATTGATCGCATAACGTGTCTGGCTACAGATAGTGCAGGTAATATTTATGCTACAGGGCTATTTGAAAACAATAGTATTATTTATGGAATTGCAAAATGGGATGGTCATGGTTGGACCCGATATGCCAGCATACCCGTAAACGATATTACTTATCTTTTGCCGGGTGCATCAGGAACTGTTTACGTTATTGGCTATTTCACGAATGGGAATTCAAATTACTATGTAGCAAAAGTTGAACCCAATGGTTCATGGAGTGAATTAGGAACTGGTGCCAATGCTTTAAATGCAAACAATCTGATCAAATCAATTGTAATTGATCGTTCGGGAAATATATACGCTGGTGGAATGTTTTTCAATAGCAGCGGTGACAATTATATTGCAAAATGGAATGGAACAAGCTGGAGCCAGTTGGGATCAATTCCGGATATAAGCTTTATCTACTCCCTTACAACTGATTCTACCAACAATGTTTATGCATGCGTTTCCCGCAGTTCAATTTCTAAGGATTATGTTGCAAAATGGAATGGCACAAACTGGAGTGAACTCAACGGAGATAACCACTATAATTTTAGCAGCGAAATTTTAAGTATTCATAAAGATAGAAAAGAGAGCATTTATGTGTCCGGGCTATTCGGTAATTCAGGCAAAAACTGTGTAATGGCTTTGGGCAATTCTGTATTACTTCTTCAAAAACCAGTGCTGGCATCTTCGCCAATTCAATTTTGCAATACAGCCGGTACACAAACAATTAAAATACTCAACAGTAAAGATACTTCTAGAGTCCATGCAACAGCAAAGCTGGATGCAAGCCCTTTGACTTTTACTACTGACAGCACTTTCACATTTGATCCATCTTTACTCTCACCCGGCAATCATCGGATTACTGTATTCCTTAGTATCGGAACTGATTCGATGTATACTGTAAAAGATTTTACTGTTCTTGCTGCATCAACTCCCGATGTAAATATTTCTGCAAGTACTACAACTGTTACAAACCTGAACCCTGTAATTGTTACAGCTACAAATGCAAGCGGCGGTGGTACCTCTCCATTATTTACTTTTGCAAAGAACAGAACTTTCACAACCATTCTGCAGGTTGAATCATCAAATAATGTGATGAATCTTGACCCAGTTACGTTATCGGTTGGTGCTAACTGGATTTATGTGCGAATGAAAACAAGTAATACCTGTTATATAAGTGAAACGAATATTGACAGCATTAATATTACACTGTCCCTTGCTACAGGTATTTCGGATATCGATTTTCCCAACCAGCAAATCAATGTATATCCCAATCCATTCAATGAGGCTTTAATGATTAAAGGACTTCAAAGTTCAAAAACCTATACAGTTTCGTTAGTAAATCAATTTGGACAAACCCTGATCCTAAGAACAATAAGAAGTAGTACGGATGTAAAAATTAAGCAGAATTTTACAAAAGGGTCTTACTGGTTGAAAATATATGACAATTCAAAAAAACGTTTGCTGGGCACTATTGGGTTAATTAAGCATTAATAGAATTATCTGCTGCATTAAATTTTGTTTAGACTGCCTGGGGGTACTGACCCCTTTATTATTCACTCTTTCTGCGAAACATATTAAACTCATAAGAAAAACGCAAGCCAACAGAACTGATGGTGTGCTCTTTGTCTGCCTTGATTGTTTCATATTTAACTCCGAAATTCAAATGTTGTCCCCGCTGACCTACTTCCACAGTATAACCTGCTTCCAAAGCAGCAGCAATCCCATCACCATAATTAGCATCATTCGGACCAGTCTCTCCTGAAACTACCCTGCCATAACCAATTTGCGGCTCTACATAAAAACCGGTTGTTGTTTCGCTACTGAATATATGTTTGAAACCCAGTTTTATAGAGACGTACCCGGTTAAAGAATCCCATCCCTGACTTTTAGATGGGAAAACGGCAGCATCAAATAATTCGAGTCTGACACTGTTATTACCAACCTCCCCAACAGGAAAATCATAGAAGGAAAATATACCATAACCCAATTTATATTTATCTGCATTTTTCCCGACTACTTTAGAGATCATTAATTGTGCAGACATCAATGATGAGATGCAAATGGAAGCAAGAATGAAAAAGAGTTGTTTTCTCATTGAAAAAGTTTTACGGATAGGCAAGATCGAAAATAAATGAAAGCAAAAATATTTCTTATTCGGAAATTCTCGGTAACCAAATTTTAATATTTTTCCCAGACGAGTCTCCGCAGGGACTCGTCGTATTTATCAAATCTATTTCAACTTCTTCATCCCAGTACTATTCAGCAACGATTTCATCTGGGTTATTGCATTTCGTTTAATTTCTGCAAACTGAGAGGAAGTCTATTGATCATTCAGAAGAATAATCGATAAATTGTTCCTTGCAAAATTCCTGAAAAGCCATTGCAAATTGTTTAACCCTTCTTTTGTCTCCTCCAAATATTGACTGAATCAGTATTTTGTCATCTGCTCCGCCTGAAATGACTTCAACTCTTGTTATTCTTGTTTCAGATTCAGTTGTGTCAACCCGGATAAAAACCATGTAGTTGTTTTTATTGAAGAAACTTGAATCTTCAATAACTCGTATAAAACCTCCCATGTAGCTGCTTTCATAAGCAGAACGATTAAAATCACGAACGAATTCTGATATTTTTTTTTCCAAATTTCTTCCCTTGATGATATATTTACTGGTAATCATAGTTATTTCAACCTCTCTCTAAAATCCAACCCATTCTCTTTCAAAGTTTCCTTTGCAATATCATAGCCAGCATCCGCATGTCGTATCACACCCATTCCCGGATCGTTTCTTAATACACGGCGAAGTCTTGCTTCAGCATCAACAGTTCCATCAGCAACAATCACCATACCGGCATGTATGCTATAACCCATACCTACACCGCCGCCGTGGTGCAGGCTTACCCAACTGGCGCCACCAGCGGTGTTTACCAATGCATTTAAAATCGGCCAGTCGGCTACGGCATCACTGCCATCCAGCATACTTTCTGTTTCCCGGTTGGGGCTGGCTACCGAGCCGGTATCCAGGTGGTCACGGCCAATAACAATTGGTGCTTTTACTCTTCCGGTTCTTACCAGTTCATTAAAAGCCAATCCTGCTTTTTCTCTTTCTCCCTGGCCCAGCCAGCAAATTCTTGAAGGCAATCCCTGGAAAGCAATTTTATCTTTAGCCATCTTCATCCAGCGTATCATGCCCTTGTTTTCGGGAAACATATTCATGATTACTTCATCGGTTACGGCTATATCATTTGGGTCGCCACTGAGTGCTGCCCAGCGGAAAGGGCCCTTGCCTTCGCAGAACAATGGCCTTATATAAGCTGGCACAAATCCCGGAAAGGCAAATGGGTCATGAGCTGTGAGCCGGCAGTCTTTAAGACTTTTACCAATTTGCAGAACCCTGTCTTCAAATTCTTTTGCTCTTGCTCTTATGTTGTTTCCATAGTCAAATGTGATGGCACCTTTGTCCATGAGTTGCAGCATCAGTTGCACATGCAGGTACATGCTTTCATAAGCCCGGTGTTTGTATTCTGTCGGGTTTTCTGTTCGAAGCACATTGGCTTGTTCGTTGGTTAGAGTATGCGGGATGTAACCAATGAGTGGGTCATGTGCAGAGGTCTGGTCGGTTAAAGTATCAGGAATGATGTTTCTTTCCACCAATCTTTGTAAGAGATGAACGGCGTTGCATAAAACACCAATGCTTTTGCTAATAGCTAACTGCTTACAGCTAACAGCTCTGTCTATCGCTTCGTCAATATCGAGAAACTTTTCGTCCAGGTATTTTGTTTCAATGCGTTTATCAATGCGCCATTCTTCCACTTCGGCAATGAGTGCCACACCTTCGTTCATGGTAATGGCAAGTGGTTGGGCGCCACCCATTCCACCGAGACCAGCAGTTACATTTAATGTACCTTTTAGAGAGCCATGAGAGTTGAGAGTCGGGAGTTGGGAGTCGGGAGTAGAACCTGACGAATTGGAATTTGGAATTTGTTTTTTGGAATTTTCATTTGCGAAGTGCTTATCCGCAATAGCTGAATAAGTTTCATAAGTACCCTGTACAATTCCCTGGGAACCAATATATATCCAGGAACCAGCGGTCATCTGTCCGTACATCATCAGGCCCTTTTTTTCCAGTTCATCAAAGTGTTTCCAGTTGGCCCAGTTGGGTACTAGCTGGCTGTTGCTGATGAGGACTCTTGGGGAGTCTTTATGTGTTTTTAAAATGCCTACCGGCTTGCCGGATTGAATAAGAAGTGATTCATCGTTCTCCAATATTTTCAGCGCAGCGATGATATTGTCGAGTGCTTCAAAATTTCTTGCAGCCTTTCCTCTCCCGCCGTAAACGATAAGGTCATCCGGTCTCTCTGCTACCTCGGGATTGAGGTTGTTGAGCAACATCCGCAATGCGGCTTCCTGTATCCAGCCTTTGCAACTGAGTTTAGTTCCGGTTGGAGTGGCGTATTTTACGGGGTCGTAGTTTTTTACTGCTATGTTCATATTAATGTTTATTAACCGCAGAGATAAGGAGACCACAGAGTTAACGCTGAGGCTCTGCGCAGCCTCTGCTTCTCATGTTCTCTGCGGTGAACCACAAAAGTCGTTAATCTCTCTCAAAATAAATATCTTCACCGCTCAAAAACCTAAAGCAGACCTATGAGTATTCATATCAGCGCAAAGAAAGGAGAAATTGCTAAAACAGTTTTAATGCCCGGTGATCCTTTAAGAGCTAAATACATTGCTGAAAATTATTTGCAGAATGCAAAACTGGTTAGTAATACCCGCAATATCTTTTTTTATACAGGTACCTATAAAAACAAACCGTTAACGGTTGGTGCCAGTGGTATGGGTTGTCCCAGTATTGGAATTTATTCTTACGAACTATATTCTGAATACGATGTGAATACCATCATCAGGATTGGTACCTGCGGCGCATATTATGAGGATTTAAAATTGTTTGAGCTGATCAATGTAGAAAATGCTTGCAGTGAATCAACATTTGCCAGGTATTCCTGGGGCATAAAAAACAATATTATCCGGCACCAGGGAAAAGCATTTAAAACAATAAAGAGCTCAGCCAAAGAATTAAGCATCAAACTGAATAATTGCAATATTCACTCCAGTGATATTTTTTACCGCTCAGACAGCAATATTCCAAAAGTAGCATTAGATAACAGATGCCTTGCGGTGGAGATGGAAGCCTTTGCTTTGTTTGCCAATGCCATGCATTTGGGTAAAACGGCAGCAACATTGCTGACTGTTTCAGATATCATTCCTACCCATGAAAAAATATCTGCAGATCAGCGGGAAAAATCTTTATTGCCGATGATTCAACTGGCGTTGGAAGCGGCGATAAAGTTGTAGTTTTTTGTGAGTCCAAAGTAAAGTAGAAAATAGAGTATCTTATCTTGCAATATTTTAAAGAATCTATCTATATAAATGACTCTTGTCAAGCCGAGGAACGAGGCGTCTCAACCAATAATATTTTCTAAGAAAACTGAATCTTTGAGATACCTCCCTTCAGTCGGTATGACAAGAGTCAATAAATTAGAATGTTTACTATTGTCCGAAGAATCAAAATTCTTTTATCAGGGAAAACCCTTCAAATCCCAGGTTCAGACGAATACCTTTCTCTGCTGCAAACTCATTTACCTTCTCCACAAAAGAAAAGTCTTTGATAAGCCCGGAAACAGCATTGATATCATCAGCAAAAATCCGATCTTCTTCGGCAAAGCCGACATACTCCCGGACATAGTCATGGGCAAACTCCAATAACTCAGAACTCTTAAGCGGACGACGGAATTCGATTGCCTGGCAGGCAGAAAGTAATTCAATGGCAAGAATAAATTCCAGGTTATCCAACACCCGATTCAGTTTTCTGCCACTAATGCTGCCCATACTTACATGGTCTTCTTGTCCGAGTGAAGTAGGAATACTGTCGGCACTGGCCGGGAAGCACAGTGTCTTATTTTCTGTAACCAAAGCTGCCGTAGTG
>JBARSW010000358.1:0-5058 GCA_049644925.1 Chitinophagaceae bacterium
TGGAATGGCAAATTACCGAGGCCACTGCACTTAACCCTGTACAAACGGGTATTGATTTATTGCGAACACTCCACAAACTGTATCCGCAGCAACTGCAAGAACGGTTATACAAAACGGTTGCCAACCCTTCCGGCAACGGACACCTGGATAAATTACTGGGTGTGCACAAGTCTTTCATTCAAGTGCAACGCCAAATTCCTTTTGTTGTTGCAGTAGCTAAAGGCTGGAAAGAAAGGATAAATGATTACCTGCTTTACTGATAAAAATAATTAATGGATACCGCCGGCTTTTCGGCCAAAGGCAGCAGCAGCAGTTCATACACTGCTCATACACTATCCATGCTTCATCCATACTGCTACTATGCACCATGAATACCTGGTCTTACACGGTAACATAGCATTGCTGGTTGACCCTTACGGGATTATTTTTTATTTATGCAATAAGTCATACAGTTCTTTTTCTTTTCATACTATCTTCATCCCGGTCGGTACTCTTTTTGTTTTACAGCCTGCTGGCTGGAAAAATGTTATTCAGCCGGTAGTACAAAATACTATACTGGTTATGAGAAAACAATTTTTAATCATCATACTGCTGGTACTGGCAGTCACTGTAAAATCACAAACACCCGTCGGAGAATATACCTGTCATTTTAAATTGAATCAGCCGGGAAGTTTTTCATATAATGAAAGCGGGGAGAAATATTTTACAACTTCCATAAGGGAGAACGGCCAGGTAGTTATAAAAATGCACCTGGAAATAAGAGAGGCAAAAACCCGGGAAACAAACTATGTTGATATTACCGGATCTGCCAAAGGTGACATAGAAAACGGCACCAATAATTTTGAAGCCAATGGAAATTTGGTTTTCAGTATTTATGAAAAGGAGAAAATGGATACCCGCTGGGATATAAGTGCACAGGTTAATGGAACCGTTGTTATTGAAAACGGTTTGCAGAAAATAACCGGCACGATTGAGATGAAGCAGGATAACGAAGTAACCACCGCCTCTTTTACCGGCGAGGGAAAAAGCCTGAAAATCCCTTATGATCTTTCTTACAAACTCGGATATGATTTTGAAGAAAATGAAAAAGTAGCCTTCCCGCTACAGATCCGGGTAAATTATAAAGACGAAAATTATACAGTTAAGAATGCCACCCTGGTAAAAGTATATGTTCCCAATACAGACATGGAGTATAACTATGCAAAAAAAGAAAATGACCAGGGAGGAAATGGCTATCAGACAAGCGACCCGAATAACAGGGGTGCTGTTTTTGGCCCCGATTATAATATTAACATAGTAGAGAACAGTAGTTTTTTAGGATTGGAATTTAATAGTATTAATCAAACATTTTTGCAAATGCTGCCTGCTGGCGCCTCTTTGTGTTACGTAACGCAGGTGAGTGTATATTCTAAAAAAGAAGAGAAGCTACAACAGGTTACAGATACCTTCAGGGTTAAAATTAGAAATCACTTTAAAGTGTACCCGTTGGTTAACGGAAAAGAAGAGTGGCTGCGGGCTGGTAGTATAGCCCTCGAAGCAGGATCAGATCCCCGTTACTTTCCATTACGGACTGCCTTCAGAATTCCGTTGGGAGCAAGGTTCAGAATGCATTTTATTGATGGTACAGTTGCCATGATAGAATATCCGGTGGATAAAGCCTATCCCGATTTAAATGTGGTGGTTGGCCTGGGCATTTCGGCGGATGAGGGAATAAACGGTGATGGGGATATAATATGTAAAATAGACCAATTGGCTGGAAGCGGTGCCGAAGCTGGCGCAAAAAAAGGTGGCAAGTGGGCTGCTATAAAACTGCTGCTTTCCTCTGCAAAAAGAGTTAATAGTGGAGTACAGCTGTTTGATTTTTTTGCCGCCTCTAAAGTTGGTGGAGACAAACCAATAGCCGTAGTAAAGCTGCGTTCGGTAGTGGGTATTGTGTTGGGGGTTGATGGCAGTTTTTTGCTCAAGAATTATGAAGGCCATCCCGAAGTGGTAACAGCGGGCAGTACCAAGGCGGTACCAGCCGGGCAGGAGTATAATGCAGTTACCGGAACTACACAAACCATTACTGCCGATAAGGATTTCGATAACCTGAAGCAGGCAGTAAGCGGCAAAGGCGGTGGTAACAGTGGCGGTAGTTTTATAGATAAGCTAACCGGCCAATACAAATACTATACTATTGGCGTCGCAGGAGTGTTAGCGACACTGTTGCTGGTTTGGTTGGTGAAAAGGAAAAAGTAGAGGAGGTGAAGATGGTTGAATAATAATATATCCGCTCTTCGAAACCTGAGGTTTATTATCATTTAAGGGTGAAAGTTATTAAAGTAATGATCACATAGATGACAAAAGTCATTGATTCGGACGATTTCTGTAACTACCTTTAAGAGCATTCATTATCCGCAACACCTGCTCTACTTTAATTAAGGAGGTTTATTATGAATAGCAGATCACTTGCTTTTATTTGGTTACCCGGCTTTATATTTCTTACAGTAATATCAACGTATGCACAACCCGTTCCGGAAGAAGCAAAACGGTTTTATGCCCGGGGCCAGGCTGCATTAGAAATGGCAACAACTCCGGCTGACTATGATTCTGCCATTGTGCAGTTTACTAAAGCGGCAAGCCTTGCCCCAAACTGGCCGGATGTATACTATATAATCGGACAGACACAAGAGAAAATAGAAAAATATGCCGATGCTATCGTCAGTTATAAAAAATACCTTCAGTTATCGCCTAATGCGGCTAATGCCGAGGCTGTAAAATCGAATATCTATAAACTGGAATACAAGGCAGAGAAGGAAGGAAAAAAGACAGCCATTATTGATGGTTTGCTGAGCGGAGTAAAAGAAAGAAAACATGCTGATGGTTTCAGCTTCCTGGCTGGCTTAATTTTTAAAAAGACTGATGCCGGTATTATACTGGATGTTGTACGGGGCGACTACCCGGAGTATAACCAAAAAAATATTCCGGTAACATTTGACGGGCAAACAATAAAAATGACATACCTGGCATACCGTTGCCCCCACCCGGGCATGAGCAATTTTGACTATTATCCCTGCGAAGAAAAACACAGTTTTACCGGAAAGGTTGTTTCAGCAAACCCGCTTGTGCTGGATGTAAACATTGTTGTAAAACTGATGGCATCCCGTTTTTCCAATCAAACTCCGTCGGTGCATACAGGGCAGTGGATTTTTAATAAGTAAACAAAGGGGGTAAAACATGAATCAACGCTCTTTAATAAAAAATGTAGTATCGTTTGTTTTCCTTTTTACATGCATTTCTTCTTCTGCACAACCAGTCTCTGCCGAGGCTAAAAAATATTACGACCGTGGCCAGGCGGCTCTGGAAACGATTAAGTCTAATGCCGATTATGAAGCCGCAATAAATGAATTTAATAAGGCAGTAAAACTTGCCCCCGACTGGCCCGATGTGTATTATGCATTGGGACAGGTGCAGGAAAAACTGGAAAAATATACCGAGGCAATTGCCAGTTACAACAAGTATATAACATTAGCACCAACTGCATCCAATGCCGGAGACGTTAGAACATTAATCAACAAATTAGAATACAAAGTAGAAAAAGAACAAGGGTTCAAAAAAGTCTTTGATTTGATGACTTCCGGTAAATACGAATCAAATGTAATAGAAGACTGTAAAATTACAGGCGATAAAGCAATCAGTTCATCAGGGTTTTACCAATACCACTCTTCAGATATATTTCGAAAAAATCCTTATACAGGAAAACTGGAGACACAAAACATTGCTTTTCTTCATCAACTTAATTATGGGGGATACCACTCCGAACTTCATCCTCCGATACCAAGAGAATGGGAACCCGTCACCGTTAAAGATAGTTTCTATGAGTACTCATATCATCATTATATGGATATGGCTTCCGGTCATGTTGTACGGTATGATATTGTAGTCAAAGGAGAAATCATTTCAGCAGAACCACCCCTGACAAAAGAAATTATCAAAACATCAATAACCTGGGGGGTGCCGATTCCCGGTGATTCGGATGCACGGGGACGTAAATGGAAAAACAATTTTGCAGCAACGTCCGAATGTATTTTCGAATGGAAATTAAAAAAGTAATTGTGCCCCCATTTATAAATTTTTGTCAGGCAAAAGAATTAGAGAGAAATTAAAAATGCTCTTTTTACAGCGGTTATTATTTAGGCCTGGTAAAATCATTAATTCTGGATTTTTATGATGTTAACTTTCATACAATTCATTGCGATCTATTTAAATACTACTTAAATAAGGGAGGTGGGTTATGAACAACCGTTCTTTTATTAAACAGCTATTATCATTCATCTTATTTTTTACCGGTATCGTTTCTTTTGCGCAGCCCGTATCTGATGAGGCCCAAAAATACTACGACCGTGGACAGGCAGCACTGGAGATGGTGCAAACCCGGGCTGATTATGATGCGGCCATTGCAGAATTTACCAAAGCAGCAACGCTTGCCCCCAACTGGCCGGATGTATATTATGCCCTTGGACAGGTGCAGGAAAAAATAGAAAAATATGCTGAAGCTATTGCCAGTTACAAAAAATGCCTAAGCCTGGCACCTGGCGCCGCTAATGCCGGAACAGTAAAAACCTTAATAAACAAACTGGAGTATAAACTGGATAAAGCAGGAGAAAAACAGAAAATTATTGCATTGCTTACAAAATGGAACACTCCCGGCAGCACGGTAAAGTTTACAAAAACCGGTGGTGGCCCGGGCGGTGTGTACACACTGAGACAATTTCTTAAATCAGGAGAAAACCTGCAGGCATATATAGCCACTTCTTTGAAAGATACTCCTTTAAGAAACAAACTGATTTCAGATGAACAAACAGTACCGGTGGAGTTTGATGGAAGAATTATAAAATTTAAATATGATTATTACAACTGTCCCACACTCCCCGAATTTCAGTACTGCCACGCCGAAGTAAAAATTATTGCAGAGTTGGTTTCAGTGTCCCCGATAAAATTCAAAGTAAAAGAAGAATGGAAATCCGAAAAAACCGGTAATATAAATAATTATGATGCTGAATGGCAATTTTCTGAATA
>JBARSW010000359.1:0-2907 GCA_049644925.1 Chitinophagaceae bacterium
TACAATGCCAGGATGAGCCTTATGAAATTGAGGTAAGTAAAGAAAAATGGGAGAACATCCGTTACACATTAGACAAAACATCACAAACGATGAAAGAAGATGTATTGGGTTCTTTTTCTCAATATCCGTTGCGGCTGGCATGGGCAATTACCATTCATAAAAGCCAGGGACTTACATTTGATAAAGCAATTATCGATGCCGGCGAAGCATTTGCCCCTGGGCAGGTGTATGTTGCACTCAGCCGGTGTACCAGCTTAGATGGTATGGTGTTAAAAAGCAAGCTTCGCACCAACAGCCTTTTTACTGATCAGCGGATTGTTCAGTTTTCTCAAAAGATATCCTCCTCACAAATATTGAAAGACGAACTGGAAGCAGCTCGTAAACAATACCAGGAGAAAATATTATTATCAACTTTTGATTTCAGATTGGCTATTAATAATGTAAAAGAATTAAAAAATTACCTGTCAGAAAACAATTCTTCTTTTAATAAAGAAACAACACCCTGGCTGGATACAATAGAGGAAAAATTAAATGCGATTCAGGAAACTGCATTGAAATTTCATTATTGGCTGAAGGGACAATTTCTTTTACCGGGTGTTCCGGAAGAAAATACTGCACTGCAAGAAAGAACAATAAAAGCAGCACATCATTTTACAGTTGAAATTGACGAAGCGATTTCCCTGCTTCATAAATCACCTGCCATAACAGACAGTAAGCTGCATGCCAAAGAATACAATGATGCACTGAAAGAAGTGTTTACTGAACTATCTGGCACCAAACATTTGTTACAGGGTTTTTCGGGCAAACTAAATGTGGAAGCATGGCATCAACGGAAAAAAAATTTTGTATTGCCGTCGTTTGCAATAAATGCTTATGCAGGGGCATCACAAAAAAAGTCAGACAGTCCACACCCGATATTGTACCATCAATTAAGAAAACATCGTGACACCATTTGTTCCCGTAAAAACCTTCCCATTTATTTAGTGCTTGGCAGCAATACACTGGATGAAATGGCCAGATACCTTCCTCAATCATTAACCGAACTTCGAAAAATCAGCGGCTTTGGCGATACCAAGATTGAACAATACGGTCAGCAGTTTTTGGATATTATCCTGGAATACAGCCATGAGCATAATCTTGATTCATTTATGTACGAGAAAGCGCCTAAGCGGGAAAGGAAAAGAAAAATCTCCGAGGATGGGACAAAAGATTCCGGTTCTAAAAAGAAAGGGGAAACATATGCAGAAAGCTTTCGGCTATATAAAGAAGGTAAGTCTATTTCTGAAATAGCGAAAGAAAGAAATTTGGCCATTTCAACTATCGAAGGCCATCTGGCAAAATTTGTAAACAGTGGCGATATAAGTATTAACGAATTGGTGAGCAGCAAAAAAGTTGTTTTGATTGAGGCCGCATTAATAGATTTCGATGGAACATCTGTTAATCCGGTAAAAGCAAAATTGAGCGATGGAATCAGTTTTGGAGAAATAAAACTGGTGATGGCTTCGCTGGGAATAAAGCAACATCGCAATAAGGAATAATCCCTTTTTTATGCCTAATACATACTCACAAATACATATTCAGTTTGTTTTTGCCGTAAAACACCGTGAGGCAATGATTGATAAAAGTTGGAAAGAACGGTTGCACCAGTACATAACAGGTATTGTGCAAAACCACAGTCATAAAATGCTCCGGATTAACAGTATGCCAGACCATATTCATATTCTGATTGGTATGCGACCACATCAGTCTGTTTCAGAACTGGCACAAAAAATTAAAACAGAAAGCAGCAAGTGGATAAAAGAAATGAGGTTTTGTAAAAAGCCTTTTTATTGGCAGGAGGGCTTTGGTGCGTTTTCATATTCAAAAAGCCATATTGATGCAGTTGCCAAATACATAGAGAACCAGGAAAAACACCACCAAAAAGAAACATTTCTTGAGGAATACCGGAACTTTCTTAAAGCTTTTAGTATTGAGTGGAAAGAGGAATTTATCTTCAAAGAACCTGAATAAAGTCGGAAAAGATTGGGTTTTGTTGCGTTCCTACGGAACGCTGTACACCATCCCAACATTACTTATTACCAACGTTTTGTTCCTCCGGAACAGCGATTTGCAGTTTCGCTAAAAAGGAAACATTGTCCTATAGAGAATTTTTATTGGTTGATTCCAATTTAATTGACACAAACCCGTTTCAATTGAACGGATGTGGATTCGCTTTTTTACCAATCTTTTTACAACGCATTTCTGCAAATCGCCAACCTTCTTCTCAACACTAATCTTTACCAACGTTTTGTTCTTACAGAGCAGCGATTTGTAGTTTCACTAAAAAGGAAACATTGTCTATTAGAGACATATTGTTGGTTGATTCCAATTTAATTGACACAAACCCGTTTTTATGTAACGGTTTGTGAATTCACTTTTTTACCAATCTTTTTACATTGCATTTCAGCAAAACCAAACATTCTTCTCAACACTAAGCGTTACTAACTTTTTGCTCTTACGGAACAGCGATTTTCATCATCCGTAAAGGAGAAATCTTGTCCCGTAGGGACATAATGTTGGTTGACTCCAATAGATATGGCACAAACCCGTTCCATAGGAACGGTACATTGTTATCCTGGTATTTATAAATTCACCTGACTAAAACTAATGTTCCCTTTCGGGTCTCCTTCGGTTTACCCGCAATTTCAAATTCGGAAAACCATATAAACACATTGCCATCGGTAATTAGTCCCTTCACTCTTCCATCCCATTTATTAAATGGATTATTAGAAAAATATACTCTTTCTCCCCAACGATTATAAATACTCAGCTGGAAATTTCTGATGCTTGATAAATTCCCCAGCGGTCCAAATCCATCATTCCGGCCATTATTATCAGGTGTAAAACCAGAAGGAAAAAATATTCCCG
>JBARSW010000360.1:0-3567 GCA_049644925.1 Chitinophagaceae bacterium
TCATGGAGGCTTTGGATTGCTTACGATTCAAGGTATTAACAAGCCTGCATTTTACGCTTATCAATTTTTAAATAAATTGGGTAATACAGAATTGGTGAATAAAGATGCACGTTCATGGGTTACAAAAAACTCCCGGGGAGATATGCAGTTGTTATTGTGGGATTTCACCTACACACTACCCGATTCAACCAACAATCAAAACTATTATATCAAAGACTTGCCGGCAAAAGCAAAAGGAAAAGTAAAGTTCAATTTTACGAATGTACCAGCCGGGAAATATAAAATGGAAATTTATAAAGTTGGTTATCGGGAAAATGATGCTTATACAAGCTATTTGGACATGGGCAAACCTGCCCGGCTAAATAAACAGCAGGTTGAAAAATTGAAAAGTAAAAACAATGGTGCGCCGGTTGTAAGAGAAATAATTTCTGTTAAAAATAATTTTTCAAAGGAATTGGAATTAAGAGAAAATGATGTTCTTTTTATTAATCTTATTAAACAATAAATCCAAAATGAAAAATAAAATAATTGCTTTTTCCATAATTGTTTCTTCTATGCTTTTTTATGCAACAGAAGTCAATTCTCAAACAATATCTTCTTCCGTTAAGTCGATAAGTTCAAAATATGATGTTTTGATAGATAAGCTGATTTCAAAAATGACGCTTGAAGAAAAAATAGGCATGTTACATGGCAATAGCATGTTTTCAACAGGTGGTGTAAAACGTTTAGGAATTCCCGAATTAAAAATGGCTGATGGTCCATTGGGCGTTCGTGAAGAAATCTCCCGTGACAATTGGTCTGCCGCAGGTTGGACAAATGATTTTGCAACTTACTATCCAGCATCTGGTGCTTTGGCCGCTACCTGGAATACGAAAATGGCTTACACGTTTGGCAATAGTGTGGGGCAGGAATTGCGTGCAAGAGACAAAGACATGTTGCTTTCGCCTGCAATTAATATTGTAAGAACACCGCTGGGCGGCAGAACTTATGAATATTTAACCGAAGATCCTTTTTTAAATAAAAAGATGGCAGTGCATTTAGTAATAGGGTTACAAAAAAACGATGTGATGGCTTGCATAAAACACTTTGCAGCCAATAACCAGGAAACCAATCGTGATTTTTATGATGTTCAAATGGATGAACGAACCCTTCGTGAAATTTATTTGCCGGGATTTGAAGCAGCCGTAAAAGAAGCCAAAGCATACAGCATAATGGGTGCTTACAATAAGTTTAGAGGTGAATATTTATGTGAGAATGATTATATGCTCAATAAAATATTAAGAGATGAATGGGGATTTAAAGGTGTTGTTGTTTCTGATTGGGCTGCAGTTCATAGCACCGTAAAATCTTTGAAAAACGGATTGGATATTGAAATGGGAACACCAAAACCTTTCAACGAATTTTTCCTCGCTGATAAACTAATTGCTGCTGTAAAGGCTGGTGAAATTTCGGAAGCAGAAATTAATATACATGTAAAAAGAATTTTGCGCACTTTATTTCAAGTAAAGGCAATGGGAGCTAAGGACAGGGTTAAAGGAAGCATAGCTACAGAAGCACATTATCAGGATGCTTACAAAATTGCTTCTGAAGCGGTGGTATTGTTAAAAAATGAAAACAATGCATTGCCAATAAAATTGGGCGGTATAAAATCTATTGCTGTAATTGGAAATAATGCAACTAAAAAAAATGCGTTAGGTGGTTTTGGTGCCGGGGTAAAAACAAAAAGAGAAATTACTCCTTTAGAAGGGTTAAAAAACAGGTTGCCCAATTCCATAAAAATTAATAATGCTGAAGGTTATTTAGAGCGTTATGAAGAAAAAAAATCAGGTAAATTAGGTGATATTACTTTGAGCGGTCCAGTAACCATTGACCAATTAGACCCTGTTAAATTACAGGAAGCTATTGAATCTGCAAAAAATTCAGACATGGTTATTGTTTTTGCAGGATCGAACCGTGATTACGAAACCGAAGCATCTGACCGTAGAAATTTGAAGCTTCCATTTGGACAGGAAGAATTAATAAAAAAAATAGTAGAAGTAAATCCAAACACCATTATAGTGCTGATTGGAGGAGCTCCTTTTGATATAGACGAAATAGGCAAAAAAACTTCGGCATTGGTTTGGAGTTGGTTCAATGGTTCTGAAGGTGGCAATGCCCTGGCAGATGTATTATTAGGAAATGTAAATCCTTCAGGCAAACTGCCCTGGACAATGCCGAAGAATATCAATGAATCGCCTGCACATGCTACCAACAGTTTTCCCGGAGACAAAACGCTGACTTATGCAGAAGGAGTTTTAGTAGGCTACCGTTGGTTTGATACCAAAAAAATTGAACCGCTGTATCCATTTGGTTATGGACTTTCTTACACCAATTTTTCTATCAGCAATTTTACAACAGATAAGAAAAGCTATAAAAAAAATGAAACCATTCATGCAAAAGTTACTATAAAAAATACAGGTAATAAATTTGGCGCCGAGGTGCTGCAGGTATATACCAGCCAGCCCGTTTGCAGTGTATTACGTCCGGAAAAAGAATTAAAAGCTTTTGAAAAAATATTTTTGAAACCGGGTGAATCAAAAACGGTAGAGATGAATCTGAAAGTATCCGATTTGGCATTTTATGATGAAGCTAAAAAAGATTGGAATGTAGAAGCTGGAGATTTTATTTTGCAGCTGGGTAATTCATCACGCAACATTTTACACAAAGCAAAAATTACGATTCAATAATTATTTTCGGCCCTTTGTTATTAATAGATAGGCAAAACATTTGCTGCTTTGAAAGTTACTTAAAACTCAATATGATTTATAATGAAAATTACATTAGCTATACTATTTTTTTGTGTCAATAGTTTTTTTGCCGGTGCACAACAATTGTATGTGGGTGCAAACTATCATCCACATGATGATAAAAATATTGAAAAAATAAAAGCTGATATATTGTTAATGAAGGCTGCCGGCTTCAATGTAGTACGTATGGGGCATTTGGCCTGGGACAGCTACGAACCTTCAGAAGGTAAGTTTGATTTTGCATGGTTTGATAAAGTGATGGATTTGATGAATGATGCAGAAATAAAAGTCATACTTGATATTGCACTTCATCCGGTGCCAATTTGGCTGCACAAAAAATTTCCATCAATTGATGTTACAGATGCAAGTGGTAATAAGCTTTATCCCAATCATCGTTATATGGATGATGTTGGCGATCCAAATTATCAAAAATATGCTTTGCGATATGCTGATTCTTTATCAAAGCATTATAAAAACCATCCGGCTTTATTAGCGTTTGGAATAGATAACGAATCGGGCGATGGTCCTATTTCTTATTCCGAAACGGTGAAGCAACGGTTTGTTGTTTGGTTAAAGAAAAAATACTCAACTGTTGAAAAACTAAACTCAGCCTGGGCTTCACAGCGTTGGAGCAGAAGAATAAATACGTTTGACGAAATAGGTTTGCCGCAATCTGGCCATGTTACTGGTGCGCCGGAAAGAATGTTGGATTTTCGCTGGTTTGTTTCTGATGAAATAAATAATTTGTTACTGAAAGTATTAAATAAAGTAAATGCAAACG
>JBARSW010000361.1:0-3613 GCA_049644925.1 Chitinophagaceae bacterium
ACATTTTTGGTGGTATCGTTCGTTGTGACCGTGTAGCCCAGGGTGTGATTGATGCTTATAAGAATCTCGGGAACATCAGCATTCCTATCATTGTACGGTTACAAGGAACAAATGCTGTGGAAGCAAAAAAATTGATTGACGAAAGTGGTCTGAAAGTACAATCAGCTATTTTATTAAGTGAAGCGGCAGATTTGGTGAAGAAAGCAGTGGCTTAGTTAAGTACGAAGTAAGAAGTTCGAAATACAAAATCCTGGCAGAAATGCCGGGATTTTTTTATTTAAATCAGATAAAATCTTGAGCAAAATCAGTTAAGCGGTTGACAAACAAAAATAGATTTGCCCTTTTGAAAGAAATAAGGATAGAAATAACTTAGTATGTTACGATATCTATTTGCGTTCATCTTACTCATACATGGGCTCATTCATTTTATGGGATTTAGTAAAGCTTTTGGCTTTGCAGAAATGAAACAATTAAGCCTCCCCATCTCCAGGCAGGCTGGGATAATTTGGCTGATTACTGGACTACTGTTTATTGTTACCATTATTTTATTCCTGAGTAAATACAATTACTGGTGGATAGCTGGAATCATCGCAGTAATTCTTTCTCAACTATTAATTTTTAATGCCTGGAATGATGCAAAGTTTGGAACGATAGCAAATTTGCTGATTTTGGTAGTATGCATTACCGGATATACAAGCTGGAATTTTGAAAAAAAATTTATAACTGACGTAACCGATAATTTGAAAAGCACTAATGTGACTGAAAATACTTTAGTTACTGAAAAAGATCTGGAGCACCTTCCGAACCTGGTAAAAAAATACCTGAGATATACGGGTGTGTTGAATAAGCCAAAAGTAAAAAACATAAAAATTGAATTCCAGGGAGAAATGAGAGACAAAGGGAAAAGCTGGTTCCCTTTCACTTCGGAACAATATAATTTTTTTGATTCCCCAACCCGACTGTTTTTTATGAAGGCTAAAATATATGGCATTACCGTTCCGGGATACCATGCCTACCAAAATAATTCTGCCAGTATGCAAATAAAATTGTTTGGCCTTTTTCCCATAGTTAACATAAAAGGGCAATCACTATTTCAGGCAGAAACAGTAACCATTTTTAATGATATGTGTTTAATGGCCCCGGCCACACTAATTGATAAAAGAATACAATGGCAGGAGATAGACAGTTTTTCTATAAAAGCAATTTTTACAAATAACAACACCAGCATAAGTGCTATTCTTCAGTTCAACGAGAAAGGAGAATTAATCAATTTTATTTCCGACGACCGTATAGCAGTTGCCGATATGAAAAAATATCGTTTTTCTACTCCGATAAATAACTATCAAAATATAAATGGATTTATGCTGGGAACATACGGGGAAGCCATCTGGCACTATCCCGACGGAAATTTTATTTATGGAAAATTCAATTTAAAAAACGTTGAGTATAATGTTACAAAGAAGAATTAGCGGCACTATAAAGTCAAAACAATAACACGTTGATCTTCGAAGCATAAATATTAAAGCATTCCCGATATACCAATTATTAAAATTTGATCTTTCTATAAGTAAAATCAATCATTTCCAAATAATTAATCAATATGTTAAGAAAAAGAATTTTCAGAAAGTTACATGCCGATAATTTTACTAATCGTGGGGCTGAAATACTGCGAATTGAAGCATTAAGCGATGCTGTTTTTGCCTTTTCAGTTTCTTTATTGGTTGCCTCACTTGAAGTACCGCAAACATTTGATGAATTAAAAAATATTGTCCGGGGGGCAATCCCATTTTTCGCTACGGTTGCAATCATTTTTTTACTCTGGTACCAGCAATATATTTTCTTCCGGCGTTATGGTTTAAATGACTTCAAGATTGTATTGCTGAACATGATATACCTTGCCATCATCCTATTTTATGTATATCCGTTGAAATTTATGTTTTCTATTTTGATATCCAGTTGGACTGGTCTCAACCTTTTTCCAAAAGCAATTGAAAGCGGAGAAACAATTTTGACAACACAGGAATTTCCCGAATTAATTATGCTGTTCAGCATCGGCTATTGTCTTATCTGGCTTGTTCTTTACCTTATGCATAAAAGGGCACTAAAAAAGTCTGTATCTCTTGGTTTAAACAAATATGAATTCTTTTATACAAAGAAAGAACTTAACGGTGCCATAATGAATGCGGCAATTGGCGCAATTGCTTTCATCCTCGCCTGGCTTCATATAGCATGGCTTTCAGGCCTGACTTACCTGTTAATCCCGGTCGTAATTATTTTAAATGAAAGAAATTTTAAATCAAGAATGAGATTAATAGAAAAACAACTTAATTAAAAATATGATACGCAAGTTGATATTGTATCCCGGTTGATAGGCCGGGATCTTTATGGTGTAATGAAATATATTGTCCTTGGAAGAGAATCTTGTAATTACATTAACCAAAACCTGAAACTGATTAAAATCATATTTATTAAATTAAGTGTATACTACTTTTAATAGTATCATGTTTCAATAAAACTGTTACTCAAAACTAAAAGTTATGAAAAAATACATTTATTCTTTACTTCTGCTGTTATTTACAAATAACATTTCCTACTGCCAGTATGAGATAAAACAATTTGATGGTGTTTATAAACTTACAATAGACTTTGCCGATCCAAACTATGAAACTTCATCTAACAATTGCATAATAGATATTATAGATAATAAGGGCAGTGTATTGTTTGATTTAATTATATCAAACCCTAAAGATGCAGGAGAATATTCTGTATTATCCGGAGCAGGTAAAGCGTTTGTCAATCAAGGTGGTTTAGCTTTTGCTTCAGAAGGATTTGGAACTATCACACACTTCAAAGACGGAGCTAAAGATAATACATGGGAACAGACTTTCACCATGCAAGGAGGTCTGATAATGAAAGATTATGACAGATCCATTTCTGGTAGAATAACATTTAAGGGGGGAGCAACTAATACAGATTTGACCAAGGAATTTACTGCACATAGCGATATCAAAGCGGAGAAATTAGAAGATAAGATTACAGGTGGGTTCAGCGCAATTTCCGGGCAAGTGGAATTTTGCTACCCGGGTGATACAGAATGGCAGGATGCAAAAATGGATACTGAATTAAGACCTGGCATGCGGATTAAAACTTCCATGGAAAGTACTTGTATTTTATACTTACATGATTATACGACTTGTAGCCTGGGGCCTGAAGGGCAAGTCTGGATAAATAGTATGATAGAAGATAATTCCAAAATAAAATTAGTATTAGGCAAACTATGGGCTAATATTAAAAAAATGACTAAAGATGGCAAAATGGAAATATCAACTACACAAGCGGTAGCAGGCATAAAAGGGACAACTCTTGTTTTAACAGATGATGGCCAGCATTCAACACTTAAAGTAATTGAAGGAACTGTTGAATTCACTTCTTTAACAAATGGGAAAAAAATTGAAGTAAATACCGGAGAAATGGTTACTGGTACAGAAACCGGACTTGACACAAAAGAAACTTTCGATGCAGTAGCAGAATCAGCGGAATGGGATGAACTAAAAGCGAATAGTGTTCCTGCTAAAGAGGAAAACAAACCGACAGCAACTGATAATAAGTCAAC
>JBARSW010000362.1:0-7835 GCA_049644925.1 Chitinophagaceae bacterium
ATTATTCTATGCCTTCCAGTTATGATCTGCCGGCATTATCTCAATACCTGAATTTCAGAGGTGATTCCATCAGTGGAAAAAATTCTTTTTCCAAGTTAGTGGGTAGTTTTATGGATAGCTCACGGCAGCAGGCACGGATAAGTGTATCCATGGCAGATATTGGCAGTAATCGTTTAAAGAAGTTATTAAGTGACATTCAACAAAATGCGGAAGAACTATTTAATAAAGACAGCATTACAGCATTAACTGCGGATGAAGCTACAAGGCTAGAACATAAAGACGATTCTGCCTGGGGAAAAAGAACCCATTCTATTGAACTTACAGGTACCAGTGTTACCTTTTTAGAAGGCAGCCGCTTTATTATTAATGGATTGAAAGACAGTATTTTCTGGGCCTTTTTATTGATTGCCCTCTGTATGCTATATTTATTCCGTTCTGCCAGGATACTATTATGTTCTCTCATTCCCAATATTATTCCTTTACTGATAACAGCCGGTGTAATGGGATGGGTGGGAGTTCCACTAAAACCATCAACTGTTTTGGTATTTAGTGTGGCGCTGGGAATTGCCATTGATATTACGATAAGGTTTCTGGTAAATTATAAACAGGAACTGGCCATTAATAACAATGATATGAAGCAAACTGTTATTGACACTATACACAGTACCGGAATCAGTATTATTTATACCTCAGTAGTGCTGATCGCCGGCTTTGTAATTTTTTGTTTTAGCGATTTTAGTGGCACCAAAGCCCTGGGATGGCTAACTTCCCTTACATTGGTCACTGCCACCTTCACCAACCTGGTGCTTTTGCCTTCCATTTTAATTTCATTTATAAAGAATAAAAAATAGGATATTTTATCTATTTTTATCGTATTAACTGGAATAACGAAATAACCGGGAAAGCAGCAGTTTCGCTTATTTATGTGTCAAAAAAGATAAGACACTTAATCAACCAAAGCAAACCATGTTTTTAAAATCAAAAAATTGCCGGAAATTTTACTTTTCAGTAAAAGGTTAAGTATTTTCATGCCACCATAAATGGGGCTTCTATTTCAATTATTAAAAACTAACGCAAATGAGAAAACTGTTTTTACTGCTCTTTGGTATTGTGCTATTTGCCGGTACGGCATTTGCCCAACGAACCATAACAGGAAAGGTAACTGATGAAACTGGTAACCCTTTAGCAAAAGTTTCGGTACTGGTAAAAGGTACTACTACAGGAACTGTTACAAAAGAAGATGGAACCTATTCTTTAGTATTGCCAGCCAATGCAACAACACTTGTAATTTCTTCCATTGGCATGACCTCTACCGAGGTTCCTCTATCTGCCGGTACATCAAATTATGCAGTTCAGCTATCTGCATTAACTAAAAGTATGGACGAAGTTCTGGTTGTTGGTTATGGCAGAACCGTTAAAAAAGGAGACTTTACGGGTTCCGCTAATCAAACAACTTTTGAGGATTTTAAAAATCGTCCCATCCTTAATCCATTAAATGCTATTGTAGCTACTGGTCCTGGTGTACAAACAACAACCAGTAACGGTGCCCCTGGTTCATCACCTGGCATTCGGGTAAGAGGTTTTGGTTCTATCAGTGCTGGATCATCCCCGCTTTATGTAGTTGACGGTGTGGCTTATGATGGTGGAGTTGCCAATATTAATACAGAAGATATTGAGACTATCACAACTCTCAAAGATGCTTCTACTACAGCTCTTTGGGGCTCAAGGGCTGCCAATGGAGTAATAATGATAACTACAAAAAAAGGAAATAAAAATAAAACCAATCTTACGTTTAAAGTTTTACAGGGTTATAGTACAAGGGCTTTACCTGAATACGAAAGAGTGGATGCATACCAGTATTATCCGCTTATGTGGGAAGCAATGAAGAATTCGTTGCAATACAATTCAGGCCAGTCAGCAACAGTAGCTGCCCAAAATGCAACAAACGGCATTAAAACTCAGTTAGCTTACAATCCTTTCCAGGTAGCTAATAACGATATTGTAAAAACGGACGGAACGCTAAACCCTGTTGCTCAGTTGTTATGGGCCGAAGATCTTGACTGGACCAAAGATTTAGAAAGATTAGGTACCCGGCAGGATTATGCGATCAGTTACAGTGGTGGAACCGAAAAATCGGATTATTTCTCCTCCTTTGGTTTTACTAATGAAAAAGGATTTATCATCCGTTCAGACTGGAAAAGGTTTACCGGAAGAATTAACGTAAACACTCAGGCATTAAGCTGGTTAAAAACCGGGTTGAATGTATCTGCCAGTATCAATAATTCAAACCAGGCAAGTGATGGTAGCAGTACTGGTTATGTAAATCCATTCTTTTTTACAAGAGCAATGGGCCCTATTTATCCGGTCTATGCACATAATCAGACAACAGGTGCCTATTTGACAAATGCCCAGGGAAACCGCTTTTATGATTATGGAAACCTCAGTTCTATGGGTATTCCCAACCGTCCGGGAGGTGCTTCACCTGGTCGTCATGTTATTGAAGAAACAAAATTGAACCAGAGTTTGTTTAAGAGAAATATTATTAGTGGCCGTTCATATGCTACTATAACTTTTACTCCATCACTTAAGTTCACTTCAAATATCTCCGTTGACCTCACTGATTACAATGCAAGTACCTATGATAACAATAAAGTGGGTGATGGTGCTCCTGCAGGCAGGGCTTCTAAAACAAATAGCAAAACAACTTCTTTCACTTTTAACCAATTGCTTGATTACAGCAAGAAGTTTAATGAACATAACCTTTCCTTATTAGGCGGGCATGAAAACTATGATTATAACTATGATTATTTCTATGGTTTCAAGCAGGGTCAGGTATTGGAAGGTATTTATGAATTTGAAAATTTCTCAACAATCAATTCCCTTACTTCAAGGGTTGACAAATACAGGATTGAAAGTTATTTTACCAGGCTGAACTACGATTACAAAGGAAAATATTTTCTGAGTGGTAATGTAAGGTGGGATGGTAACTCAAGGTTTGCACCGAAAGTACGCTGGGAAAATTTCTGGGGAGCTGGTTTCGCCTGGAGGCTTGACAAAGAAAAACTATTTGAAAACGTAAGGTTCATCAATTCATTAAAATTGAGGACTTCTTATGGACAATTAGGTAATGATGATGTTAACACTTACTATGCTTACCAGTCTTTTTATGCGCTGGGAAATAATAATGCAACAGAACCAGGCGTATTACAATCTCAGCTGGAAAACACTCCATTAACCTGGGAATCTAATAACAATTTTGATGTAGGACTTGATTTCAGTTTATTCAAGAACAGGGTTAGGGGTACTTTTGAATATTATGAACGTAAAAGTGTTGGATTGATATTTAATGTTGTTACTCCATTGTCTACCGGAGGTTTTGTAATTCCTACTAATATTGGGAATATGTACAATAAAGGTATTGAAGCAGAACTGGCAGTAGATGTAGCCAGGAAAAAAGATTTCAACTGGGAGATAAAAGTAAACGCCAGTACAATCAGGAATCAGATTACCAAGATGCCGGCTGACAACAAGGAGCAAATTTCTGGTACAAAAAAATTATCAGAAGGACATTCAATCTATGATTACTGGCTTAGAGAGTGGTATGGTGTAGACCCATCAGATGGTGCTGCTTTATATATAGCCAATATATGGAATCCTGCAACCTGCCGGCTTATTGACAAAGGAGATGGCACAAAAGTCGAAGTAACAACTGACCAGAATAATGGTAAATACTTTTATGCCGGAAGTGCTATCCCTAAAGTATATGGTGGTTTTGAAAACACCATCAGCTATAAAGGATTTGAGTTGAATTTCCTGTTGCAGTACTCCATTGGAGGCAAGGTATATGACGGTTCTTACGCTGCATTAATGCATACCGGCACTTATGGTACAGCTTTGCATGTTGATGCACTTAACAGGTGGAAAAAACCAGGTGACATCACCAATGTTCCCCGTATGGATAATGGCAAAGGTGGTGTATTTGATGCGGCCAGTTCCAGGTGGTTAATAGATGCTTCATTCCTGAACATCCGTTCTATAACTTTTTCTTATAAATTACCTGCAACATTGATTTCAAGAATGAAAGCCTCTGGTGGTAGTTTCTTTGTAGGAACGGAAAATGTTGCTTTATTTTCAAAAAGATATGGAATGAATGTTAACCAGTCGTTTGACGGAACAACATCCAACGTATATACAGCATCCAGAATTTTAACCGCTGGTGTTACACTTAACTTTTAAAAAACACAATATGAAGAAAATAGTATTCAACAGTTTGTTAGCATTAACGGTGGCTGCCGTTATGCTGCCTTCCTGTAAAAAAACTTACCTGGAGACTGCTCCGACTGACCAGGGGATACAAACTGAAATTTTTAAAACTACTGCCAATGCCTGGGCAGCATTAAATGGTATTCACCGTTCATTATATATTCAGTACAATGCCCGCCAGGACCAGGGAGGACAGAGTAAGAATATGATTGATATGGATATGATGGGAGACGACCTGGTGTACCCAACTACCTCCAACGGTTGGTTTCTCACTACTTATAGATGGACGGATCATCGAAATGAAAATGCCTGGTCTCCTTATTTCAACTTCCAGTTCTATTATGATATTATCGCCAATGCCAATATGATCATTGCGAATATTGACAATGCAACAGGAACAGAAGCAGATAAAAAAGTGATTAAAGGGCAGGCATTGGCTTACCGTGCATGGTCTTATTTCCAGATGATCCAGTTATTTGGAAAACGTTACGACAAAACAAGTACTAACAGCGGCCTGGGGCTTTCAATTGTATTAGCTCCAACCATTGAAAAAATACCGAGGTCAACAGTGGCAGAAGTGTATGCAGTAATTGTTAGCGACCTGACAGCAGCCATCACGAATCTGACAGGTGCAGCAAACCGTGCCAATGCTTCTCATATCAATCTTAGTGTTGCAAAAGGTTTAAGGGCCCGGGTAGCTCTGGCTATGCAGGATTGGCCTATAGCTGCACAATTTGCTAATGAAGCAAGGCAGGGTTTACCGTTGATGACCACGGCACAGTATTTACTGGGCTTTAATAACTACACCAATCCTGAATGGATGTGGGGCAGTCGCCAGCAAGCAGACCAAACCACTTACTTTTATTCTTTCTTCGCTTATATGTCTGCTGATTTTAACTCAACTAATATCCGTACCGGACCAAAGTGTATTAATTCAGCTTTATATAATCAAATTGCAGCAACGGATATAAGGAAAAGCCTTTGGGATCCAACCGGAACCAATACAGCCTTTCCCACACCTCCCGGTGGTTCCAGATACCCATATATGAATAGAAAATTCTTATCTGGTGGTGGAAGTCTGAGTAGTATAGGTGATGTGCCTATTATGCGGGTAGCCGAAATGTACCTGATAGAGGCTGAGGCAAGAGCAAGAGCTGGTGGTCAGGATGCTGCTGCTGCCAGTGTGCTGTTCTCATTAGTGAGCCAACGTAATCCCAGTTATGTTTTATCAACCAATACCGGACAGGCATTGATTGATGAAATCATGATCCATCGCAGGGTTGAATTGTGGGGTGAAGGATTCCGTTTCTATGATTTGAAGAGACTGAACCTGCCACTTGATAGAACCGGTGCAAACCATGTTCCTGCTGTAGCAGTTAATTTAAGTGTACCTGCCGGAGAAGTAACCTGGGAATTTTTAATTCCTAGAACTGAATTAAACTCAAATAATAAATGTCAGCAGAACCCACTTTAATTTCATTCTAATACAAAATAAAAAAGAGGCTGTCTCATTAAATTGAGACAGCCTTTTTTTATTTTAGCCTGTACCTGGTGCAAGTTAAAAGTTTTATACAAATCTGGTAGTCAATAACCATATGTGTATGAACAATGCCTGCGAAATGCCAGATTTTTTTATTAGAAAAATGAACTTGAAATTCTGAAATATTATACCTTTTAGACATTGAAAACGAATTGTCACCCTGAGTTAACCGAAGGGTGATTTACCGGCTTCGGTATACTCAGCCTGACATTTCCCAAAGAGCTACTTCTAATGTTTAAATGGTATTACTTCAGCACTTCCGCCAGTTTTGCTTCCAGCTCCGGGCCATGTAATGCTTCTGCAATAATTTTTCCCTGTGGGTCAATTAATACATTGTAAGGAATTCCTTCTATTTTATAAAGTGGAACCACCGGGCTATTCCAGAACAAAAGATCACTTACATGTGTCCAGGTAAGGTTATCCTGCATCACCGCTTTCATCCACTCTTCTTTTTGTCCGGGTTTATCTAAAGAAACACCCAATATGGTGAAATTCTTATCCTTAAACTTAGTATAAGCTTTTACCACATTTGGATTTTCTAACCGGCAAGGCTTGCACCAGCTAGCCCAAAAATCAACCAGCACATATTTTCCTTTAAAAGAACTGAGCTTCACTTCTTTTCCTGCAGGATCAGGTAAGCTGATTTCCGGCGCCTGTTTTCCTATCCAACCTTCTAAGGATGTTTTAATAGCGGCCAATCCCTGGTGTTGGGGAAATTTAGCTGCAATATCATTCACAACATTTACTACTTCTGATTTATCCAAAGGTTCCAACTGGTAATTGGGATTATTAGCTGTACTCTGGTAATAAGCCAGTTCAAACATGGTTAATGCAGGACTGCCGGATTGTCCAATGGCATTCACTGCCAGTGATTTTGTTTCAGCTGTTAATTGTGCCCTTTCTGATTGCAGTGTTGATACAAGACTGTCATTCCCTCCAGCTTTTTGTAAACTATCATATTGCTGATCGTTTAAAAAGATAGCCTGTAATTTTGAATTAAAGGCAATCATAAATTCTTTTAGTTTGTTAGTGGCTGCAGAGCCTTTTACCTCATAACTTTCAATGAATTGTGTATTTTCTTTATTGAATAATGCATTCAAAGTTATTTTTGATACATCATTGATTATGGCAGCCATCGGAAACTGATTTTTATCCAGGCGAAGGTTATATACCCTTTCTTCAGATGCCCCTGTTGAAAGTTGATATTTTCCATCTTTTTCGATTACGGCAGAATCTACTATCATAGGCTGCATGGTGGTCATCGGAATTTCTTCCAGGTAAATAAGCTTTGCATTATTATTTGTAATAGTGCCATTGATAACAAATTTTTTAACAGAAGATTTGTTGCTGCATGACAAAAAGGATGCAATTACAATTAACGTTACTAATTTTTTCATAAGTATTTTTTTCTGATTTTATGCTTAGCACAAGAAACCTGTAATGGAATTCATTTTTAGTATTATTATTTCAGTTTCTCCAATAACAGCTGATTGGTCAATTTGGGATCCGCTTTACCTTTTGATTGTTTCATCACTTCTCCAACAAACAAAGACAATAAACCTTTCTTTCCTTTTTTGTATTCGATCACCTTATCAGCAAATTTTTCCAGTACAAGATCAATAACATGCCCGATTGATGAAACATCTGATTGCTGGATTAAGTTAAGCATGTTGGCGATTTTTTCCGGTTCGCTGTCTGTGTTTTGTAACAATACAGAAAATATTTTGGTGGAAGCTGCCGAAAAACTCACTTTCCCGTTGTCAATTAACTCAATCAGTGATGCTATTTGATTTGTAGAAACCGGGAAATCAATTATTTCCTTTTTGTTCTCATTTAACCATGATTTAATGGGGCCCAGCATCCAGTTGGCAGCTGCTTTCCTCATCCCCGACCCTTCTCCAATTCGTGGAGTAGGGAGGTTGGAAATTACATTTTCAAAATAATCTGAAAAGGCTTTTTCTTCACTAATCACCCTGGCATCATATTCTGAAAGTTGCAGAGCAGTAGTATAATGTTTAACTCTTTCTTCCGG
>JBARSW010000363.1:0-3872 GCA_049644925.1 Chitinophagaceae bacterium
TTCACCCACAGTTGGCGAAAATTAAAATCATTTCCATTTACCTGTGGCACATCGGCCACCCAAATTTGAGATTGATACTTTTTTTGCAAGCCACTAACAGTCGCCGTTAACTTTTTCCAATTGCTAATTTGTACACCGCCGCTCAAAATAGGTTTTTCATTTGGGGCTGCTTCAAAAAATGTCGGGCTTTCCCGGGTACCACTATCTTCTGGTTTTATAATAATGGTTTCCAAAACGGAATATAATCCTCCGACTAAAATAATGTGAATACCCCCTTTCACAGATTCGTCATTCAGTCGCCTTAAGTTTCTTGCTTTTTGAATAGCGGCTTGAACCGTAGCCAGCGGCTTTTCTTTTGTACCCGTATTTGCATCAGAACCTTTCGGTGAAACGTAAATATCGGCAGCGTTGCCAGCAAGGGCAAATAGTAAAAAATATACCAGCAAGTATTGGTGCAACCGTTTCATTCCTGTAACTGTTAACGCTGTTAAACCTGCCTAGAAAGCAGGCTTTTACGCCACTAAATGTACCCCAGTTACCCCCGTTGAAAAATGTATCTATTCCCTGAAAAGATGGAGTATCTTACTATTTCTTTGATGTAACCTCTGCAGGAATTCTATTGAGCTTCCATTGCGAGGTTCAGTTCAGGGTTATGTTTGCATATCATCATCGTACTTTATATACAATAACCCTGTTTTGGCGAAGGAAATCAAATACCAATGTTATTTATACAAAGGTTTAATCCATAATTTTTTACTATCATCCAAAGTATTGGTTTATGAAAAAGATGAGTAGATTTGAAATGCAATAAAATGGCATTCGAATTCAGACATATTTTATTATTGTTGGGAATTGTATCGATAATCCTGAGTTTTTTGTTTTTTGGTAGAGCCACCAAAACTTATGACACAATTATTTTATCTGGACTTACTATTTCAATAATTACTTACCTAATAATTATAATTAAGGATAATAAACGAAATAAAATTTTATGGACATTGGTCGTTTTTGCAGGTATAAGTGTTCAATTGTTTACTGAACCATTATTGATACGTTGCTCTTACTTATTTTTCTTAAGACAAAATGAAAAAGAATTTATAAAGATAAACCAAGTTCTATTATCTAAAACGAGAAACATCACTTGGGTACACGATTCAACTTTATGGAAACGAAATGGGCTTTCAACAGAAGAAGGTATGATTATTAAGAATTTGGTAAATAGTAACAAAATCTCATTAATTGAAAAAGATTATGCAACTATTTACTATCGAACTTTTGGAATGTTGGATGTTTCGCATGGCATATTCTATTTCTATACACCCGAAAAACCAGATAGCAGGTACAGGCATATATATGGAAACTGGTACTATTGAAACACCTTCTTCAAAAACTCCGTATTCGCCCCGTAATTATATTTTGTGTCCGAAGGTTTTTTAGCATCCCGGCTACGTTCAATTACCAGCCAGCCAGTGTAGCCCATTTCATCTAAAGCCTTTTTTACTTTGTACATATCAATCTGTGGGTCGTTTTGCAGCCATACACTGTCTTTGTTGCTGGCATGTATCATGCAGATACGGTCTTTGCCGAGAATCTTTAATTCAGTAATCAAATCCCTGCCTTCTTTTAATGGGTTGGAGAAATTGAAATAGATTTTTATTGCGGGAGAATTTATCTCTTTCAATAATTGCACTTCTTCTTTAGCAGATAAAGCTGTTTCAATGCCAATTACCACACCGGCATCCTGTGCCATTTTTCCAGCTACTTTTAGCCGTGCTACCACCGAATCTCTTACTTCGGGTTTCTTTCTTAAATCGCATTGCACACCGAGTGGAAGAAAAGCTGTCTTTACATTCATCAATTGCATGGTTTTAATGCAATCTTCAATACTGCGTTTATATTCTTCTCTGCCGCAAAATGATTGGGCATAATAGCCTGTCATAGCCAAGGAGAATATCTCTACATTATTTTCTTTGGCTGTATTCATAAAAAGGTTGCGTACCGAATCTGTCAGTAACGCATTTTCAAAAGTTGGCCTGTTGCCGAGTCCTCCCATATCCACTTCTACTCCATCTGCTTTTAATTGAGCGGTTAATGTTATGGCCCCTAACTTTTGTCTTTTCAATAACATCAAATCAATCAATCCAATTTTATATCGTTGATTAGTTCTTGCCTTTTCTGTTTCTGTTGCAAAAAGTTTTTCTAAATTTTCAAACCCATGAACGGCATGTGCCGGTAATTGTTCTCCTTTATCACCAAATACATACATTGCTTGTTCAGGTTCTATTGTAATTGTTGATTCATCAATTTTTGCTGAATCATTTTGAATGGCTTTTAAATTCAGGTTGAGATATTTTGCCATAAACTCATATAACGGGGTTCGTTTCGTAATACCAAAATCATGTTTATCATTTGGCAGATGTACATTCTGCACATCGTCTTTCTTTCCATACCAGCTATACATTTTTTGGAGGTAGGGAAAATCATGCTCCGGCATTTTATCTGTCCAGTCGCCGCCATCGCTGATTAACAACTGTGGTCTTGGTGCCGCCATAGCTGCAATCTCTACATTATCTGTTCTGCCACCGCAACCATGAATATCCATACCGCTTTCGCAAGGGCAGCCACCATAGAAATAGGAACTGATGGCTACAACTGGTGCTGATACTTTTATTCTGTCATCTAAAGCCGTCATCAAAACAGAATGGCTACCGGCACCACTTCCTCCAGTGATAGCAACTCTGTTGGTATCTGCATCTTTTTGTGCTAATAAATAATCAAGAATTCGGATACTACCCAATGCCTGTATCGTCATTGATAAACTGCGGCGATGGTCTTCCTGTTTAAATTGTAATAATGATTCGCCCCAGGCAAATAAATCGTAACTGAAAGCAATTGCTCCCATTTTTGCAAAAGCAGCACAACGATATTGGCAATCTGGGCGGTAACGCTGTTTTTCCCAATGGCCGTCTGGATTTAATATCACTGGGATTTTCCCTTTGTATTTTGCCGGTTTGTATAAAGAACCATTTATCCAAACACCGGGTAATATTTCTATCGCAATGTTTTCAACTGTGTAACCATCATAAACTCTTTTTGGTGTTATGATAGGTTTACTGTTGGGTAAAGCCGGAAGATGAGATAATTGCAACGCCTCTTTAATACATGGCTTTAATGCTGCTTTCCGCTTTTCCCATTCGTCCAATGTATTGTATTGTGAAGAAATCCGATCTAACTCTGCCCAACCATCGGCGGGTTGCCAGCGGAAATATTCGTAAACACTGAGTTTGTATTTTTTATCGCCTTCTTTTTTTACTTTCAGTTCTAATGGTGCTAAAATGCTTTCTAATGTTACTTCAACATCGAGACGGTATTTCCAATCGGCGTAGGTAACTTTTTTGTTAGTGACCATGCTGTCAACATACTTTATGGTGACACCGTATTTTTTTTGAACGTCGTTTAATACATCTTTGAGAGGTTTTGAATATTGGTTGTCAGTGTTGGGTTGAGAAAAGGCATTGAAACACAAAAGACAAAAAAGCCCTCCTGCCCCACGAAGGGGGGTTCTGCGTCTCCGAAAATTTTGAATTACAGAACTTACAAGAGTGCAACGCAACATACGATGATAGTAATACTGCAGTTGGGAAAATAATTTTTTATTAATACTTGACATAGATTTCATTTTTATTCGTGCCGGTTGGCTTTCCAGCTGCTGTATAATAAATTTTTCTCCAGCACTGGCTTCGGGAAAAACAAACTGGAGATATAACCGACTACAATTACAATTAAATGACTGTACACACCCAGCATCAGTTTGTGATGAGTGAAATTAAAATTACCTAAATCTAACAGGAGTTTTGGATTTTTTACACCAA